>NZ_JBQEMZ010000008.1:206101-226491 GCF_052044445.1 Cellulosimicrobium sp. 22598 | reverse complement strand
CCCCCCCCCCCCCCCCCCCCCCCCCCCCCCCCCCCCCCCCCCCCCCCCCCCCCCCCCCCCCCCCCCCCCCCCCACCCGGCTTCGTCTCACCTGGAGCACGGTCTCGCCAGCACGACGGCGGCCGATCACCGTAGGGTGACCGGCCGCCGTCGAGAAGGGTGCGTACGCCGCGCTCGTGTCTCAGTAGAGGCTGATCGCGAGGCGCTGGCGTGCCTTGCCGACGCGGGGGTCGGTGGGGCCGACGACCTCGAAGTAGTCGAGGAGGCGGACGCGGAGCTTCTCCTTGGCGTCGGCGTCGGCGCCGGGCAGGAGGTCGAGCAGGCGACCGAGCGCGTCGTCGACGTGACCGCCGAGGATGTCGAGGTCGGCGATGGCGAGCTGGGCGTCGACGTCCTGCGGGGCGGCGGCCGCGGCGGCGCGGACCGTCGCGAGGTCGGCGTCGCGCGTGCGCTGGAGGAGGCGGACCTGCGCGAGGCCCGCGACGGCGAGCGCGTCGCGCGGGTCCTGCTTGATCGCCTTCTCGTAGGCCGCGACGGCGGCGTCGAGGTCGTCGCGCTCGATCGCGTCGTACGCCTCCTGGTGCAGCGGCGGGAGCTCGGGCTCCGGCTCGGGGGCCGGCTCGGCGGGCACCGGCTCGCCGTCGCCACCCTGGGACGGCGCCCGGCCGGTGACGCCGTTCGCCTCGGCGGCCTGGAGCACCTGCTCGATCACCGAGCGCACCTGCTCGGCGGGCGCGGCGCCCTGGAACAGCGGCACCGGCTGGCCCTGGAGGACGGCGACGACGGTCGGGACGCCCTGCACCTGGAACGCCGCCGTGATCTGCGGGTACGCCTGGGCGTCGACGCGGGCCAGCAGGAAGCGGCCCGCGTACTCGTCGGCGAGCGCGCCGAGGTCGGTGCCGAGCTGGGCGTTCGCCTGGTCGGTCGGGATCCAGAGCAGGACGACGACCGGGTACTGCGTCGAGTCCTGGACGAGCTGGCCGAACGTCTCGTCCGTGACGTCGACGACGTAGCCACCGGCCGCGGGCGCGCCGCCCTCCTCCCCCGGCGGCGGGGACTGCGGGCGGGTCAGCGCGGACAGGTCGACCGCTCCGCGCACGTCGAACGCGGGCTGGGTAGGTTCGCTCATGGTCGCAATCCTACGGAGCGTCAGGACGCCGCAACCGATGTCGCGATGTGCTCGTTGCCCACGACGCGGATCTTCTCCTCCGACCCGGCCGGCGGCACGTAGAGCGCGACGACGTCCTGGTAGCCGACCTTGAGCACGTTCGTCGGGGTCGTCGTCCCGTACAGGGCCTTGATCGTCTCCGTGTCGGGCGGGACCTGCGCGCCCTCCTCGGCCGTCATCGACTCCTGCGACGTCATGGCGCCCACGACGAGCGCGCCGCCGTCCGCGGTGCGGACCGCGCGGACCTGCTCGTCCGGGTTCGGCGTGAAGGTCAGCGCGTACGCACCGGCGGCCGGCTCGAGCGCCGTGGTCCAGGCCTGGGCGCGCTCGGCGAGCAGCGTGCGGAACGAGTCGTCCTCGAACGCCCCGGCGAAGCCGGAGCCGGTCCCGAGGTTGAGCACGTCGGCGTACTGCGCGACGGCGTCCGTGGGCGTGACGAGGAGGCTCGAGTCGTCGGGTGCGACGGCCTCGCTCCCGATGCTCGGGTCGGCGAAGCTCGGCATGGTCACGCCGGGCAGGAGCCGGACCCAGGCCCACAGCTGGTAGGCGTCCCGCGCGCCGGCCTGCTCGAGGACGGACAGGCGCGGAGTCTGCAGGCTCTCGGGCTGGACGCTCACGGCGTAGGACGTGCGGGGCCAGGTCTGCGTCGTCGGGATGACGACCTGCTGGGCCTCGGTCGGCAGCTCCGTCACGAGGTCCGCGTTGCCGCGCGCGGCGGCGACGGCGAGCTGGCTCGTGCGGATCGCGAGCGCCGGTCCGGTGACGCGCGCGTCGAGCTGCGCCGGGTCGTTCGCCTCGCTCGCCGCGGCGAGCGCCGAGGCGACCGCGTCCAGCACCACGGTCTCCTGCGCCTCGGAGAGGACGGGAGGAGGCGGGTCCTGGGTGGGGTCAGGCTGCGGCGTCGGCAGGGGCGCGGTGCAGGCGGCGAGGAGGAGCGCGCCGACCAGACCGCCGGCCACCCCGGCGAGGTGACGGCGGGCGCGGTGCGCGCGGGCCGTGTCGCGGGCGGTGCTGGTCATCGGGTGCTGTCCTTCGTCTCGTCCGTGTCGCGCTGCGGGTCGGCGGCCTCGCCCGCCCCGGTGCCGGGGGTGAATCCCCACGCCCGGCGCCAGGCGTCGGCACGTGTCGCCGCGCTGTCCTGCGTGGTCGGGTGCCCGTCCGCCGCGTCGACGGTCGGCTGCGCCGCGGTCTTGGGCCGCCGTTCGCCGCGCGCGACGATCGGGATCTGGCCGGTGAGCCAGGCACGACGCGGCTTCTGCGCGCGCGCCTGCTGCTGGGCGAGGCGGTCCGCCTCCTCCCGCTCGCGCAGCTCGCGCCGCGTGAGCATGCGCACCTGCGCGGTGTCGGTGAGCGCCTCGCCGTCCGACGTGCCGCCGTCACCCTCGCCCGACGGCGCGGTCGGCGCTGCCGCCGGTGCGACGGCCGGGGTGGCCGACGTCGCGGTACCGCGTCCCGACGGCCCCCGGCGCCGGGGGCGCAGGCTCGCCGCGCCGATGCCGAGCCCCAGGAGGATGAGGACCGCACCGCCGATCACGCCGGGCCACAGGAACGGCGTCTCGACCTGGCGCGGCCAGGACAGCTCGAGCGTCGGGGCGACGGCACCCTCCCCCACGCCGGCCACGAGAAGCTGCCAGCGGCCGGGCTGGTCGGACCAGCGCAGGGTCGCCGAGCCGGTGCCCGTCGACTCCTCGAACCACATGTCCGACCCGGCGGGGTCGACGCCGACGGCCGGCGTCTCGCCGTCGGCAGGGGTCTCTCCGTCGGCGGGGGTCTCGCCCTCCGCGGGGGCCTCGCCGTCGGCGGGCGTCTCCTCCGCCGACTCCTCCCCCTCGGCCGGAGACTCCCCGTCGGCCGGGGTCTCGCCCTCGGCGGGCGTCTCCTCCGCGGCGGACGGCTCGACGGCGCGCGTCGCGAGCGCGTCCCAGTCGCTGAGCCCGGTGACCACGCCGTGCGCGTCCTCCCCGACCCAGCCCGTCACGTCGACCTCGCGGCCGATCGCGAGGGTCACCTGCTGCTCGCCCGGCGCCGTGGCACGGATCGTCACGTCCTCGGCGACGAGGTCCAGGACCCCGGGCTCGGTGACGAGCATCGTGCCGTCCCCCGTGTACGCCGTGGTCGCCACGACCGTGTCGCTGTCCCGCCACACCGTGGCGGACGCGACGCCGAGGCCGACGGCGACGAGCCCTCCCACGAGCAGGAGGACAGCGATGATTCGTTGGAGCACCGAGGTTCCCTTCGTCGATCGACGTTCCAGAATAGGTGCGAAACCCCTCGTCGATCGACCTCGGGGAATCGTGCGCGGATCCTCACGATCCGTTCACGAGCCCCTCTCCCCTCGGTCCCACGCTCGTCAGCCGGGATTCAGGAAGAGTGCGCGCGACGCCGTCGGGCCGACCTGCGGCCCCCCCGTGCCCTCCGTCCCGCAGCACTGCGACCATCGTCTCACCTGTTCCAATCCGGGTATTCAGGACAGCCCGATCCCCGTATCCTGGTCGGAGCACGGCGGGGCCGTGGCACGACCGCCGCGCCCTCCCTCCTCGCGAGGGGACGCCGCCCGGCGGCGGACGCCGCGACGAACCAGCACCGGAGGTCATCGACGTGTCCGACGAGCGCACGCTCTTCCCCATCACGATGCGCGGGTACGACCGCGTCCAGGTCGAGGCACAGCTCGCGAAGCTGGAGAAGGCCGTGGAGGACGCGCGCTCGCGCGTCGAGGCCGCGGACGCCCGCGCCATGCAGCTCACGAGCGAGCTCTCCGACGCGCAGCGTCAGCTCCGCGAGGCGGAGCGCCCCTCGTACGCCGGCCTCGGCTCCCGCATCGAGCAGCTCATGCGCTCGGCGGAGGAGCAGTCCGCCGACATCCTCTCCCAGGCCAACGCCCAGGCCGCCGACATCATGGCGCGCGCGAAGCTCTCGGCCGGCCAGGTGCGGTCCCGCGCCGAGAACGAGGTCGCCGAGCTCCTCAACAGCGCGCGGCTCGAGTCGGAGGAGATCCGGGCCACGAGCGCGTCGGAGGTCGAGGGCACGCTCCTCAGCGCCCAGCGCCGCGCCGAGGAGCTCGTCGGCTCCGCCGAGCGCGAGGCGGCCCGCATCCAGAGCGCGATCGCCACCGAGGAGAGCGAGCGCCGCGCGTCGCTCGAGCGCGAGCTCGGCACGCTGCGCGCGACGGCGGAGCGCGAGACGACCGAGCTGCGCGTGACGACCGAGCGCGAGGCCGCCGAGCTCCGTGCCCGCGTCGCGGCGGAGACCGCCGCCCAGCGCGAGGCCGCCGAGCGCGAGGCCGCCGAGCTCCTGGAGAACGCGCGCCGCGAGGCGCAGCGCCAGGTCGACGAGGCGCAGCGGAAGGCCACCGAGGCGGCCAACGCGGTCACGTCGGAGATGGAGGAGCTGCGCGACAAGGCCCGCACCGCGCTCGCCGACGCGGAGCTCGAGGTCGTGCGCCGCCGCGAGGAGGCGGAGCGCGAGAACGCCGAGCGGCACGCGGCCGCCAAGGCCGAGACGGAGAAGCTCGTCTCGACCGCGGAGGAGCACGCGACCGAGGCGGAGAAGCGCGTCGCGCTCGCGCTGGAGCAGGCCGAGAAGGTCCGCCGGGAGTCCGACGCCTACGTCAAGGACCTCATGTCGACGGCCCGTCGCAACGCCGACCAGATCGTGGCCGAGGCGCGGTCGTTCGCGGACCAGACCGTGAGCGACGCCAAGGCGGAGGCGGAGCAGCAGCGCAACGTCGCCCAGCGCCAGCTCGAGGACCTCACGCGCCAGCACGACTCGATCAACACCTACCTCGACGAGCTGCGCGGGCTCCTCGGCGGCGAGCCCGAGGCCGCGAAGGCTCCCGCGAAGAAGTCGGCGGTCCCCGCGGGCACGCCCGCGCAGCAGGCGCGCGCGGCGACGCTCATGACGGCGGAGTTCCCGGTCGTCGCCGACGAGTCGGACCAGCAGGGCGGGCCCGCCGCCTCGACGAAGCGCCGCCCCGCCGGCCAGGTGGACGCCGAGGCCGAGACCGACGCCCCCGCCTCGGCCTGACCGGTGTCCTCCGCGGACCCCACGGGCCGCTCCGGGTCCGCTGCCGACGACTGGCGTCGGCAGCGGACCGAGGCCGCGGCGCACCAGCAGCGCGAGCTCGACCGCCAGCGCGCGCGGGAGAGCGGCGCGGCCCGGGCGCTCCTCGCCGAGTTCGTGGTGCGTGCCCGTGAGCGCGGCCTCGCGCCCGAGCCGCTGCGTGCCCGCTCGTTCGACGGCACGACCACCTACCGGACCCCGCTCAAGGGCTGGTACCTGCGCCGCAACCGCAGCGTCGCCGTCGGCGAGGACGGGGAGTTCTACGTGCTCGGTGTGCCCGGCAGCGTGCTGGGGCGCCTGCGCGGCGTGACCGTGGAGCCGTCGGACCCGCCGCTCGTGCTCGGCAAGGGCGGACGGGACGGAGAGTCGATCGACCTCGCGGACGCGCTCGCGCTCGTGCTCGACGGCCGCTGATCGGCCAGGGCGGCCCGCCGACCCGTCGTGCCGCGGTCGACCGGGCTCACGCCGCGGCGCGGGCCAGCAGGTCGGCGAGGGCGTCCGCGACGGCCGCCGGGTCCTCGACCGCGCTCATGTGCCCGGCGCCCGGAACCTGGACCAGCTGCGCCGTGGGCGCGGCGTCCGCCATGTGCTCGGCCTCCGCCGTCGGCGTGAGCGCGTCCTCCTCCCCCACGACCACGGCCACCGGTCCGGCGAACTCCGCGACGACCTGGGTGCGGTCCGGCCGGGCCGCCATGGCCCGCTGCGACCACGCGACGCCGTCGGGCCGCTGCCCGCGGATCCACTCCTCGAGCCGTGCCGTGAGGTGCTTGCGCGCGGCCTTGCTCGTCTCCCCGAGCATCACCCCCGGCATGCCGAGGACGGCGTCGACGGTCTGGGACCGCGCGGCCTCGTCCGCGATGCGCAGCCGGTTGGCGCGCGCCTCGTCGGTGTCGGCGGTCGACTTGGTGTCCACGAGCCCGAGGCCGGCGACCAGGTCGGGGTGCCGCTCCGCGAGCGCGAGCGCGACGTAGCCGCCCATCGACAGCCCCGCGACGACCGCGCGCGTGATCCCCGCCGCGGCGAGCGCGGTGGCGGTGGCGTCGGCCGCGGTGTCGATCGACGCCGGCTCGTCCGCCAACGGGCTCGCCCCCAGACCCGGGAGGTCGACCGCGACGACGGTGGGCTCGCCCGGCAGCGCGGCCGCGACGTCGGCCCACATGCGGTGATCCAGCGGGAAGCCATGCAGCAGCACGAGCGGTGTGCCGTACCCCTCGCGCAGCGTGAAGGTCTCGAGCGGGGCCGTCGTCACGTCGTCCTCCTCAGGTCGTGCGTCCGTCGTCAGGTCTCGTCCCACCGTGCCACGGCCGCGACCGTCCTGCCGAGGCTTCAGTCGTCGACGCCGTCCGACCGGCTCGCGTCGTAGCTCGCCTGGTCGGAGTCCGCGGTGTCACGCTCGGCCGTCACGGCCGCGGTCGCGTCGCCGGACCACTCGGTCGGCAGGGGCAGCGGGAACCCGGGGCGGACGTGGCCGACGATCTCGTCGAGCACGCGACGCACGGACGACTCCCCCACCCACAGGTGCTTGGCGCCGTCGACGCCGATCACCTCGGCGTCGCGCACGCGCGCGAACCGTCGGCGCGCCTCGTCGGGGCGCAGGTAGTCGTCGAGCTCGGGGACGAGCACGACGAGCGGCTTGCCGAACGCGTCCCACCGGTCGAGGTCCTCGTCCGTCGCGCGGTGCAGCGGCGGCGACAGGAGGATCGCGCCCTCCACGGCCGGGTCGGTCCCGTGCTTGAGCGCGAGCTCGGTCCCGAACGACCACCCGACGAGCCAGGGGTGCGGCAGGTCGCGAAACTCGGCGAGCTCGATCGCGGCGGCGACGTCGAAGCGCTCGGCCTCGCCGCCGTCGAACGCGCCCTCGCTCGTGCCGCGCGGCGACGAGGTCCCGCGCGTGTTGAACCGCAGCACGGCGAGGTCGGCGAGCGCGGGCAGGCGCCACGCGGCCTTCCGGTACACGTGCGAGTCCATGTAGCCGCCGTGCGTCGGCAGCGGGTGGAGCGTGACCAGGGTCGCGACCGGGTCGCGGTCCGCCGGGAGCGCGAGCTCGCCGACGAGCGTCAGCCCGTCCGCGGTGTGCAGCTCCACGTCCTCGCGCCGCGCGGGCAGGACCGTCAGGGACCGGATGGGGGTAGGACCGGCCGGGACGTCGGCCCCGGTGGGCTCGGGTGCGGTGCTCATCGTGGTCGAGCCTAGTTCCTCCGCCGCGGACCTCTACCGGGGCCGACGGCGCCCGCGCGCCTGCCAGCACGACGTGTGCCAGTGCCGACGGTGGTCGAGCGCCGTCTCGGCACCGAAGAACGAGTCCTCCTGCCAGGCCACGACGTGCCCCGTCCCGGGCGGGATCTCCTGGTTGCACCCCGGGCACAGGTACGTCTTGGACCCGCCGCGCACCGTGCGGACCTGCCACTCGCCGTCGGCCCCGGACTCGCGACGCGCGCCGCCGAGGGCACGGTCCAGGTCGAGGGGCGCGGGCTCCGCTCCCCACGGTCGCTTGCGGGACGGTCGACGGGACGGCATGCACCCATTCTCCCCCGGGCACACGGCGGGGGCGGCTCCCAGCGGGAGTCCAGGCAGGACCGCTAGAGTGTCCGCGCCGGTGCTGCACCCGGCACGCGGACGCGAGGCGACCCCGACCCGGGACGCCGACGACCGCCGTCGTGCGGGTGCGGCCCAGACCCGACGGCCCCGCGTCGTCCCACCGACCGAAGGACCCCCTCTCGTGAAGCACCGCACCCTGCGCGGCGTCGCCGCGCTCACCCTGGGCGCCGCCCTCGTCCTCTCCGGCTGCGCCTCGGAGGGCGGCGGCTCCGGCGACGAGACGTCGTCGAGCCCGTCCGCGACCGACGGCGCCAGCGACGCCGCGACGTCGTCGCCCGAGGACGTCGCGGCGCTCGAGGCCGTGACGGTCACCGGCGACCCGGGCGCCGAGCCCACCGTGGAGTTCGACCAGCCGTTCGAGGTCTCCGCCGCGGCCGCCATCTCGCTGAACGACGGCGAGGGCGACGAGATCGCCAAGGGCCAGCAGATCACCATGCACACGGCCGCGTTCTCCGGTACGGACGGCTCCAAGATGGGGTCGACGTGGGAGACGGGCTCTCCCGAGCAGCTCCTCATCGACGACTCGATCTTCCCGCAGCTCCTCGACGTCGTCGTCGGCAAGAAGGTCGGCACCCGCTTCCTGTTCGCCAACCCGACGACGGACCAGACGACCGGCGAGCCGATCACCTACCTCACCATCGGTGAGGTCACCGACGTGAAGACCATCCCGTCGCGTGCCGAGGGTGAGGCGGTCACGCCCGCCGAGGGCCTGCCGACCGTGACGCTCGACGACACCGGCAAGCCGACCATCGAGATCCCCGAGGGCTACGAGGCCCCGACCGAGCTCGTCGCGCAGACGCTCATCAAGGGCAGCGGCCCGGTCGTGACCGAGGACCAGACCGTCACCGCCCACTACACGGGCATGCTGCTCGACGGCACCGTCTTCGACTCGTCGTGGGACCGCGGCGCCCCCACGAGCTTCTCGCTCCAGCAGGTGATCCCGGGCTGGACGCAGGGCCTCGCCGGGCAGACCGTGGGCAGCCAGGTGCTGCTCGTCATCCCGTCGGAGCTGGGCTACGGCTCGCAGGGCAGCGGCACGATCCCCGCCGACTCCCCGCTCGTCTTCGTCGTGGACATCCTCGACGCGCAGTGACCCCCGCCTGACCCGACGAGGGCCGCACCCCGCCACGGGGTGCGGCCCTCGTCGCGTCCGGGACGGGTCGTGGGTCCGGGTCGTGGGTCCCGGCCCGTCGGGACCAGGACGGGCGGGCCCCGCGCGTCGCGCGACGTACTCTCGATGCATGACGGACGCCTCCACGACCCCGGTCCCCGCCGTGCCCGACGACGTGTCGTTGCCGCACCCCGCCGTGCCGCCCGAGCGCGAGGTGCTCACGTGGGAGACGTTCGGCGTCGCCGCGCGCGAGCTCGCCGAGCAGGTCGTGGCGAGCGGGTTCCGGCCCGAGGTCGTCGTCGCCGTCGCGCGCGGCGGGCTCCTGCCGGGCGGCGCGGTCGCGTACGCGCTCGGGACCAAGGGCGTCGGGACGCTCAACGTCGAGTTCTACACCGACATCGGCCAGACCCTCACCGACCCGCGCGTGCTCCCGCCGCTCATGGACACGTCCGACCTGCCGGGCGCGCACGTGCTCGTGGTCGACGACGTCGCGGACTCCGGCCGCACGCTCGCCCTCGTCATGGAGATGCTGAGCACCCACGGCGCCGAGGCGCGGTCCGCGGTGCTCTACACCAAGCCGCGCACGATCATCCAGCCGGACTACTCGTGGAAGGACACCGACCTCTGGATCACCTTCCCGTGGTCGGCCGAGCCGCCCGTCGACGGCGCGCAGCCGCGACCGAACGACTGAGCACGCAGACGACGGACCGTCGCCGCCCGGGCGAGGCGAACGGGTCGTGCTCGCGACCGCAAGCGAGCACGACCTCGTCCAGCCCTACCGCCCGGCCCCGGACAGCGCCAACCCGGTGCTCGCGTCGAAGAGGTGCGCGCGGTCCAGGTCGACGGTCACCGACAGGCGCTCCCCGGGTCGGCTCGCGACCGTCGGCCGCGCCTTGACCGTGAGCATCTCCGTGCCCACCTTGACGTCGACCAGCGTGTGGTCGCCCAGCGGCTCGAGCCCGAAGACCTCGCCCTCGACCGTCGCCTCTCCCCGTCGCTCGACCGACACGTCCTCGGCGCGCAGGCCGAGGAGCAGCGGACGACCGCGCTCCGCCGCGGCTCCCCGGGGGCGCGGCAGGGTCCAGCCCTGAGACCCGACCAGGCGGTCGTCGTCGACGTGGCACTCGAGCAGGCTGATCCGCGGGCTCCCGACGAAGCTCGCGACCCACCGGTCGACCGGCTGCTCGTACACCTCCGCCGGCGTCCCGACCTGCTGGACCGCGCCGTCCCTGAGCACGGCGACCTGGTCGGCCATGGACATCGCCTCGACCTGGTCGTTCGTCACGTAGACGAACGTCCCTCCCAGACGCCGGTGGATGCGGGTGAGCTCGGTCCGCATCTCGACGCGCAGCTTGAGGTCGAGGTTGGTGAGCGGTTCGTCCATGAGGAACGCGTGCGGGCGACGGACCAGCGCACGGGCCAGCGCGACGCGCTGCATCTCACCACCGGACAGCTGTGCCGGTCGACGCTGCAGGAGGCGTTCGATGTGCAGGAGGCGCGCGACGTCGTCCACGGCGGCGGCGATCTCGCTCGCGGAGGCACGGCGCGCGCGCAGCGGCGAGGCGATGTTCTCGAACACCGTGTACCGGGGGTAGAGCGCGTAGCTCTGGAAGACCATGGCCAGATCCCGTGCGCCGGGGGACTCCCCGGTCACGTCCCGGCCGCCCAGGTGCACCGACCCGGCGTCGAGCCTGTCGAGCCCGGCGATCGCGCGCAGGGTCGTCGTCTTGCCCGCCCCCGAGGGCCCGAGGACGACGAAGAACGAGCCGTCCGGCACCTGCAGGTCGACCCCGTCGAGGGCCTGGACCTCCCCGAACGCCTTCCTGATCCCGTAGGTCGCGACGGTTCCCATCAGGCCACCAACCTCTCCGAGTCGCGGTCGTAGACGGGCGGCGGCCCGCCGACGTGCCGCACGCCGACGGGCGTGTCCGCGACGAACCGTGCGGTCGGGGGCATCCGGACCCGGACGTCGTGCTCCCCCTCGCACTCGACGACGTAGATGGTCTCGTCGCCCAGCGCCTCCGCCGAGACCACGCGGCCGCGGACCGCACCGTCCGCTCCCGGCGCGGTGACCTCCAACGCCTCGGGCCGCACGCCGGCGACCAGCCGACGACCGTCCGGCAGCCCGGACGGCACCGGCAGCGCGAGCCCGCCCCCGCCCCGCAGGGCGCCGTCGGCGACCTCGACGTCGACGAGGTTCACCGGCGGCGAGCCGATGAACGCGGCGCAGAACAGGCTCGCGGGCCGGTCGTAGACCTCCATGGGCGTGCCGACCTGCTCCACGCGGCCCTTGTTGAGGATCGCGATCCGATGGCCGAGCGACATCGCCTCGACCTGGTCGTGGGTGACGTAGACCATCGTCGCCCCCAGCTCTCTCTGCAGGTGCTTGATCTGCGACCGCATGTCCGCGCGCTGCTCGGCGTCGAGGTTCGTGAGCGGCTCGTCCATGAGGAAGGCGCGCGGCCGCCGCACCAGGGCGCGGGCCAGCGCGACCCGCTGCTGCTCCCCGCCCGACAGCCGCGTGGGCCGCCGGTCCAGCAGCGGACCGAGCTGCAGCATGCGAGCGGCCTCGTCGACTCGACGACGCACCTCCGGCTCCGGGACGCCCTCGGCGCGGAGCGGGAAGGCCACGTTGTCACGGGCCTTCAGGTGCGGGTACAGCGCGTAGAACTGGAACACCATGGCGATGTCGCGGCCGCCGGGAGGCAGGTCGTCGACGCGCGTGTCGCCGATGTGGATGGTGCCCGACGTCTGGCGCTCCAGGCCCGCCACCGCGCGCAGCGTGGTGGTCTTTCCGCAGCCGGAGGGACCGAGCATGACGAACAGCTCGCCGTCGCCGATGGACAGGTCCACCTCCTCCACGGCGACGGTCCCGTCCGGGTAGCGCTTGTGCAGGGACGCGATCTCGATGCCCGCCATCAGCGTCGCACCGCCCCGAGCGTGACGCCGGCGACGAGGTGCTTGCGCACCAGGTAGGCGAAGACGAGCACCGGGATCGCGAACACGCAGGCGGAGGCAGCCACGAGCCCCCAGTCCACGGTGGTGCCGCCGATGAGGCCGGCGATGGCCGGCGGTGCGGTGCGCACCTCTTGGCTGGAGGTCAGGAAGATGGCGTACACGAACTCGTTCCAGGAGAAGATGAGGGCGAAGACGGCGGTGGCGGCGATCCCGGGCACGAGCAACGGCAGGGTGATGCGCCGGAACGCCTGGAGGCGGGTGTGACCGTCGAGCATCGCCGCGTCCTCGTACTCCGGTGGCACCTCGTCGACGAAGCCCTTCATCATCCAGATCGTGAAGGGCACGTTGAAGGCCGTGTAGATGAGGATCAGGCCGAGCTGGGTGTCGATGAGCCCGAGCGTGCGGTACATGAGGAAGATCGGGATCACGACGACGACGGGCGGCATGAACCGCGTGGACAGGATGAAGAACATCTGGTCCTTCTTCGCCCTCAGCGTGAAGCGCGAGTACGCCCACGCCGCCGGGACCCCGAGCACGGTGGCCAGGATCGTGGACGTCCCGGCGACCACGACGGAGTTGAGCAGCGCGGTGGAGAGGTCCGACGCACCGCCGCCCGACGCGACGAACACGTCCCGGTAGTGGTCCAGGGTCATGTCGAAGCCGAAGAACTTCGCCGGGACGGCGTAGACGTCCCGGTTCTCCTTGACGGACGTCTCGAGCATCCAGAGCACCGGGAAGAGCATGGCGGCCGCCAGCACGGCCAGGAGCGCGACCTCGACCGTCTTGCGGACCCGGCCGCGGGGGCTGCGTGCGGGCCGTACGCGTACGGCCACGTCAGCAGAGCGTGCCATCAGCCCTCCTTGAGCTTGTTCAGGTAGCGCAGGTAGAGCTGCGCGAGGACGATGACGACGACCACCATGAGGATCCCGTAGGCCGACGCGGTCCCCGTGTTGAACCCGAGGAACGCGACCTTGTAGACGTGGAACGACAAGGTCTCGGTCGAGACGCCGGGTCCTCCGTTGGTGAGGATGTAGACGAGGTCGAACATCCGGAACGCCTCGATCGCACGGAACATCACGGCGATGAGGAGCAGCGGCCACACCAGCGGCAGGGTGATGTTGCGGAACCGGAACCACTCCGACGCGCGGTCGATGGAGGCCGCCTCGTACAGGTACCTGGGGACCGCGGTCAGGCCGGCGAGCGCGATGAGCATGATGAACGGCGTCCACTGCCAGGTGTCGACGACGACCAGGGAGAGCATCGCCGTCTGGCGGCGGGTGAGCCACTCCACCGGCTCGATCCCGAGCGAGCCGAGCACGCTGTTGACGACGCCGAACTGCGCGTCGAGCATGAAGCGCCAGAACAGCCCGACGACGACGGGCGACAGCATCATCGGTACGAGGAACAGCGTGGTGAGAAGCCCACGACCACGCGTCCGACGGGAGATGAGGTAGGCGATGCCGAAGCCCAGCACCGTCTGCAGGGTGACGGCACACACGACGTACACGAGGGTCGTCAGGGCCCGCTGCCGGACCTCCGGCGAGGTCAGGACGTCGACGTAGTTCGCGAACCCGACGAACTCCGCGGGTGCGGAGCCCGTCGCCGAGTAATCGGTGAAGGAGAGGAACAGCGCCCACAGCAGCGGGAAGACCGACATGGCCAGCAGGAGCAGCATCGCCGGGGAGATGAACGCCACGGCGAGCCCACGGTCGCCGAGCCGAGGGGCCCGGACCGGTGCGGGCGGCGCCGACGTCCCGTCCCGCACCGGGGAGTTCTTCGTCAGGACCATGGGTTCACAGCCCGCCGCTGCCGCCGGAGTCCAGGACCTCCTGCTGCTCGACGGCGATGCTGTCGAGAGCCTCCTGCGGGTCCATGGCGCCGTTGAGCGCCGCGTTCACGCTCGTGTTCTCGATGTCGACGAGACGGGCGTACTCGGGCACGTTCCACATGTCGCGCATGCGCTCCACGGAGTCGGCGTACACCTGGTTGAACGGTCCGGCCTCGAGGAACTCCGGCGACTGCAGCGCGTCGGTGCGGGCCGGCACGCCGCCCGCCGCGGCCCACTTCTGCTGGGTGTCGGCCTGGAGGAACCACTTCATGAAGTTCAGCGCCTCCGCCTGCCGGTCCTCGGGCGCGTACGCCGAGATGTGCATCCCCATGCCGCCGAGAGGCACCAGGTCGGTCTCCTGCGTCGGCAGGGTCGCGAAGCCGAGCTTGTCGAGGATCTCCTCGCGCGTGGAACCCAGCGTCGACTGCGCGGGATCGAGCAGGCCGCCGCTCGCGGCGATCCAGTTGAACGCGATGCAGGCCTTGCCCTGCGCGACCGCCGCGTTGACCTCGTCGATGAACCAGTTCCCGGAGCCCGTCGCGGTGAGCGGCTTCATCTCGTTGACCAGGACGTCCATCGCCTTCTGGCCGGCCTCGTCGTTGATGACGCCCTCGATCTGGCGCTCCTCGGCGTCCCACAGGTTCCCGCCGTACAGGCCGTTGACCGTGTTGTAGGTGACGGCCGCCGCGTCGGAGCCGTTGGCCTGGTGGAAGGCCAGCCCGCTCACGCCCGGGTTCTCGGCCTGGCACTGCGCCGCGACGGAGATCATCTCGTCCCACGTCGCCGGCGGCTCGTCGCCGATGAGGTCCTTCCGGTAGATCATCGTCCAGGTGTCGCCGAGCAGCGGCAGGCCGTACATGCTCGCGTCCTCGTCCCGCTGGCCCGTCTCGGCCTGGGGGTACTGGCCGTACGCGGCCAAGAGGTACGGGTCGAAGGCCTCGGTCTCGACGTTGCCCTCGATGAAGTCGGTGATGTCGAGGATGTTGCCGTTCGTCACCGCCTCGCCGATGTGCTGCGAGTCCAGGACCGCGATGTCGAAGTCGGTCTGACGTGCCGCGAACTGCGTGAACATCGCGTCGTGCCAGTTGGCGTTCGGCACGGTGTTGACCTCGACGGTCACGTTCGGCCGCTCCTTGGTGTACTCCGCGTTCGCGAAGTCCTCGAGTGCCTGGGCCGGGGGCCACTCGAACCAGATGAAGCTCAGGGTCAGCGGTTCGTCGGTCAGCTCCGGGACGGTCGCCGGCGCCTGGGCGCCACCGCCCGCCTCCTCGGTGCCGCCCCCTCCACCGCACGCGGCCGTGACCGCCGCGGTGCTCATCGCCATCAGGACCGCGGCCGTCGCCAGCCGCCCCCGTCGGCGGGGAAGTGATCCGTGCCCCGCTCGCATCGTGCTCCTCATCGAGTCTCCTGCTTCCTGGGTCGGTGTTGCCGGACTGTTGCTGCTACTGCTCGTTCACCGTCACCAGGACGTGGCGACGTAGTGGGCCTCCATGAACTCGAGGAGACCTTCCGTGCTCCCCTCGCGGCCGAGCCCGCTCTGCTTGGTGCCGCCGAACGGCGCGGCCGGGTCGGAGACCAGTCCGCGGTTGAGCCCGACCATCCCGGACTCGAGCCGCTCCGAGAGCCGCAGGCCGCGGGCCAGGTCGCCGGTGTACAAGTAGCTGACGAGGCCGAACTCGGAGTCGTTCGCCAGGGCGAGCGCCTCCTCCTCGTCGGCGACGCGGACGACGGGGGCCACGGGGCCGAAGACCTCCTCGTGCAGGAGGCGTGCGTCCCGGGGGACGTCGACGAGCACCGTCGGCGGGTAGAAGCAGCCGGGCCCGTCGACGGGCTCCCCGCCCAGCACGGCACGCGCCCCGCGGTCGATCGCGTCGCGGACGAGCTCGTCGACCTTGCGGACCGCGTCGGCGTTGATGAGCGGTCCGCACCCGGTGCTCTCGTCGACGCCGGGGCCGACCGTGACCTCCGCCATCCGGGCGACGAGTCCTTCGACGAAGACGTCGTGCACGGCGTCGGCCACGAGGAAGCGGTTGGCGGCCGTGCACGCCTGGCCGCCGTTGCGCATCTTGGCGACCATGGCGCCGTCGACCGCCGCGTCCACGTCGGCGTCGTCGAGGACGACGAACGGGGCGTTCCCCCCGAGCTCCATCCCGCACTTGAGGACGCGGTCCGCGGCGACGCGCAGCAGCCGTCGACCCACCTCGGTCGAGCCGGTGAACGACAGCATGCGCGTGCGCGGGTCGGACAGCATCGCCTCGACGACGGGGCCCGCGGTCGAGGTCGTGACGACGTTGAGCACCCCTGGGGGCATCCCCGCCTGCTCCAGCAGCGCCGCCACGGCGTACGCCGTCAGGGGCGTCTCCGTCGCCGGCTTGAGCACCGCGGTGCATCCCGCTGCCAGGGCCGGTGCGATCTTGCGGGTCGCCATCGCCGCGGGGAAGTTCCACGGCGTGACGAGGACGCTGACCCCGACGGGCTGGTACGTCACCACCATCCGGTTCGCGCCGCTCGGGGAGCGGCCCAGCTGACCGCGCAGGCGCACGCCCTCCTCGGCGTACCAACGGAAGAACTCGGCGGCGTACGCCACCTCGGACCGCGCGTCCGGCAGCGCCTTGCCGTTCTCCAGCGCGATCAGGCGGGCGAGGTCCTCGCTCCGCTCGATCATCAGCTCGAACGCTCGCACGAGGATCTCCGCACGGTGGCGGGGAGAGGTCGCCGCCCACGCGGCGGCCGCGTCGGCGGCCGCGCCCACCGCCGCCCGGGCGTCGTCGAGGTCGGCGTCGGCCACGGTCGCGAGGACCTCGCCCGTCGCGGGGTCGCGCACGTCGATGCGCCGCCCGCTGCCCGACGCGCGCCGCTCCCCCGCCACCAGCAGGTCGGTGGGCACGTCGAGCCCGTCGAGAACCGGACGCATCGTCTCGTGGAGAACCGTCATCGCACACCTGCCGTCGTGGTCGTGGCCGCCTGGGGCCGGGCTTCTTCTCGCAGCGAGCGCCGGTCGCCGGAGTACGCGGCACGCACGATGCGTTCCAGGGCGTCGACGTCGAGCGGGCGGGGGTTGTTCTCGACCAGCCTCGTGGCCTGGAACGCCTGCTCGGCGGTCCAGCGCAGCCGGTCGGACGGCAGGCCGATCTCCGCGAGGGTCGACGGGATCCCCACGGACCGCAGCAGGGCGGCGCTCCGCTCGATCGCCTCGTCGGCCAGGACCTCGGGAGACTCGTCGGGGTTCGCACCCATCGCCACGGCGACCGCGGCCAGCTCGGGGACGCGGGCGGGTCGGTTGTACTCCATCACGTACGGCAGGAGGGCGCCGACGCCGACCCCGTGCGGGGTGTGGGTGAGCGCCCCGACCGGGTACTGGAGCGCGTGCGCCGCGGCGGTGCCGGCGCTGCCGAGGGCGAAGCCTCCCGCGGTCGCCCCGAGCATCATCGCCTCGCGGGCCTCGGCGTCGCCCGGGGCCTCCACGGCGCGCCGCAGGTTCTCGGCGACGAGGCGCACCCCCAGGAGCGCGTACGTGTCGGTGAGCGCGTTCTTGCCGACGAAGACACGCTCGGTGGCGAGCTCCGGGGTCGCCGTCCGACGAACCGCGGTGAACGACTCGACCGCGTGAGAGAACGCGTCGGCCCCCGCGCTCGCGGTGAGCGACGGGGGGCACCCGAGCGTGAGCTCCGGGTCGCACACGGCCGTGTGCGGGACGAGGTGCGGGCTGGAGATGCCGACCTTGCTGACGCGCCCGGGGTCGGTCAGCACCGCCACGGGCGTCACCTCCGACCCGGTGCCCGCCGTGGTGGGCAGGGCGACCACGGGGACCACCGGGCCCGGGACGCGGAGCTCGCCGTAGTAGTCGGAGGCCTGCCCGCCATGGGCGATCACCACGGCCACCGCCTTCGCGAGGTCGAGGCAGCTGCCTCCACCCATGCCGACGACGACGTCGGGCCGCACGCGGTGCGCGAGCGCGGCGCACTCGGCCACCTGGTGCACCGGGACGTCGGGCAGCACCTCCGCGAACACGGTCACGTGGACGCCGGCGCCCTCGATCAGCCGGACCAGCTCCGCGAACTCGTCCGTCCCCCCGAAGCGAGCGTCGGTGCAGACGAGGGCTCGGGACCCGAGGGACGCGGTCACCGCCCCGAGGGCGTACCGCTGCCCTGGGCCGAACAAGACCTCTCGCGGCCCGCGCAGAAAACCGAGGATGCCCATGGGAAACTCCGGGAGATAGAGGGTGGAGTGAGAACTGCGGTCGATTCGCGACCGCCCTTGGTCACGACAGGTGCACTCGTTCCGATACGATCGGATCCGATCCGATCCGATCCAGATCATGGAGCAGTCGAACAGCCGGTGTCAACAGGTTCTTCTGCCCGGCGCACGAAAGGAGCCCGCACGAGGTGGACACGCTAGCGACCGACGAGCGCGACGAGCGGACCGACGAGGACCGGCGCGAGCCGGTGGCGAAGAAGGCTCGCAGGCGGCCCGCCGACCAGGTCTACGACACGCTGCTCACCCAGCTGATGTCGCAGCGGATCGAGCCCGGTTCCCGCGTCACCGTCGACGCCCTGGCGCGCGAGCTGGGGGTCTCGCAGACACCGATCCGGGACGCGCTGAACCGCCTGGAGGCGGACGACCTCGTCGTCCGCGTCCCCAACGCCGGCTACCGGATCCCCCCGCAGATCACGCGCGACCGGTTCGAGGACATGCTCGAGGCGCGCCTGCTGCTCGAGCCGGCAGCGGCGCGGATGGCGGCGGAGCGCGCCTCGACGAAGCAGCTGGCCAGGCTCCGCGCGGTGCTGGACGAGATGGCGACGCTCTCCGACGGGCACACGGCGTACGGCGAGTTCGGGCTGCTCGACGCCGCCTTCCACGACGTCGTCGCCAGGAGCGGCGGGAACCGCGTGATCCACGAGGCCCTCGCCCGGATGCACGCGCACGTGCACCTCTTCCGGCTGGTCTACGACGCCCAGGTCACCGACCTCGCCACGAGCGAGCACGAGGAGGTCCTCGCCGCGGTCGCCGCGCGGGACCCCGACGCCGCCGCCTACGCGATGCGCCGGCACATCCTGCTGTCCGGCGAGCGGATCCGCCGGCTCTTCGACGAGGAACCGGGTGGTGACGACGCGTCGAGGGGTTGACGGATCGCGCGGCCCGGTGAATCCTGTGCAGATCCGATCGGATCGGATCATCCCATTCGACGACGAGTGCGAGGAGAAGCAGGTGCCCAGAGCTCTGCTCCTGACCGGCGACGCTGCCGAGGAGCTCGACACGATGTATCCGTACTACCGCGTGCAGGAGGGCGGCTGGGACGTCGACGTGTCGTCGCGGACGACGCGCGACGTCCAGCTCGTCATCCACGAGTTCGACCCCGGTTCCGACGCCTACGTCGAGAAGAACGGGCGCAAGCTGCCGGTCGACGTGCCGTGGGCCAAGGTCGACGTCGAGCGGTACGACGCCCTCATCATCCCCGGCGGCCGCGCACCGGAGTGGATCCGCGTCGACCCCCACGTCCGCCGCATCACGGAGCACTTCTTCGCCCGCGACCTGCCCATCGCGCTGGTGTGCCACGGCGCCCAGGTCCCCGCGGTCTACGGGCTCCTCAAGGGCCGACGGACGGCCTGCTTCCCGCCCATCACGGGAGACATGGAGAACGCCGGGGCCACGGTCGTCGACGCACCCGACGTCGTCGACGGCAACCTCGTGTCGTGCCGTGGCTGGCCGGACATGCCGCAGTTCGGCCGCGTGATGATGGAGGTCTTCGACAAGTCGGTCGGCGCGGACGCATGAGCGCGGGTCACAGGTTCCGGTGACGACGCGTCGGACCGTCGCGGTCGCGGGTTCTCCCGTCCACGTGGTCGAGGACGGAGAGGGGCCGGCGGTCCTGCTGCTGCACGGCTCGGGCCCCGGCACCACCGGGTCCGGGGCCTGGGCAGCGACCGCCGAGGCGCTGCGCTCTTCCTGGCGCGTCGTCGCTCCGGACCATGCGGGCTTCGGGAGGACGCCGCTCCCACCGGGCTCGCGGGGCGGGTTGCGCGTGTGGACCGACCAGGCCGCGGGTCTCATGGACGCCCTCGGCCTCGAGTCCTACGCCGTGGTGGGTCACTCGATGGGTGGTGCCGTGGCCCTGGCGCTGGCGGCTGCACGCCCCCGGAACGTCACGTCCGTCGTGGGTGTCTCGGCGATGGGCGCACCGGGGGCGCCCCTGTCGGCGGACCTCGACGCCGTCTGGGCCGCCTCCCCCGACCGAGACGGGGCGCGGGAGATGCTGAGCCGGCTGTTCCTCGACCCGGCGCACGTCACCGGGTCGGCCGTCGACGCACGGGCGGCCGCGATGCGCGCCGGGGCGGAGGCGTTCGCGTCGATGTTCCCGCCGCCCCGGGCGCGGTGGTCGGAGGACCTGACCCTGTCGACGCGTCAGCTCTCCGCGGTCCGCGCGCCCGTCCTGCTCGTCCACGGCGCGCAGGACCGCGTCACCCCCTTGAGGACCACGGCGCTGCCGCTCCTCGATCACCTGAGCGACGTCCGCCTGCACGTGCTCGGGCGATGCGGGCACGTGCCGGCGGTGGAGCACGCTCCGGAGTTCGTCCGCCTGCTGAGGGACTTCCTGGCGAGGTCGGCGCTCGAACCGTCCGGTGCCGGACGGTGAGCGAGGGGCCCGGAGCCGCAGCGTCCTGCGGCTCC
>NZ_JBQEMZ010000008.1:101004-206091 GCF_052044445.1 Cellulosimicrobium sp. 22598 | reverse complement strand
CACAGCCACAGTCCTCTCCCCCCCCCCGGGCCCCTTCGACGTGCTCCGGCCTGCTGCTCCTGAGAGCGGCTCAGAAGTCCCAGTCGTCGTCCTCGGTGTTCACGGCCTTGCCGATGACGTACGACGAGCCCGACCCGGAGAAGAAGTCGTGGTTCTCGTCCGCGTTCGGCGACAGGGCCGAGAGGATCGCCGGGTTGACGTCGGTCTCGTCCTTGGGGAAGAGCGCCTCGTAGCCGAGGTTCATGAGCGCCTTGTTCGCGTTGTACCGCAGGAACTTCTTGACGTCCTCGGTCAGCCCGACGCCGTCGTACAGGTCCTCCGTGTACTGCACCTCGTTGTCGTAGAGCTCGAAGAGCAGCTCGAACGTGTACGCCTTGAGCTCGTCCCGCTCCTCGGGGCTGAGCTTCTCGAGGCCCTTCTGGAACTTGTAGCCGATGTAGTACCCGTGCACGGCCTCGTCCCGGATGATGAGGCGGATGAGGTCGGCCGTGTTCGTCAGCTTGGCGCGCGACGACCAGTACATCGGCAGGTAGAAGCCGGAGTAGAAGAGGAACGACTCGAGCAGCGTGCTCGCGACCTTGCGCTTGAGCGGCGAGTCGCCCTTGTAGTACTCCATGACGATCTCGGCCTTGCGCTGGAGGTTCGGGTTCTCCTCCGACCAGCGGAACGCGTCGTCGATCTCGCGCGTCGAGCACAGCGTCGAGAAGATCGACGAGTAGCTCTTGGCGTGCACCGACTCCATGAACGCGATGTTGGTGTACACCGCCTCCTCGTGCGGCGTGATCGCGTCCGGGATGAGCGACACCGCGCCGACCGTGCCCTGGATCGTGTCGAGCAGCGTCAGACCGGTGAACACCCGCATCGTGAGCTGCTGCTCCTCCGCGGTGAGCGTGTTCCACGACTGGATGTCGTTCGACACCGGCACCTTCTCGGGCAGCCAGAAGTTCCCGACGAGGCGGTCCCACACCTCGAGGTCCTTCTCGTCCTCGAGACGGTTCCAGTTGATCGCGCTCACGCGATCGATGAGCTTGAGCTTCCCCGTGGGCGACATCTGCCTTCTTCTCTCCTGCTGACCCCGGACCGACCGGGACGACTTCGTGGGACCGGACCCTGCGCCGTCGGCCACTCCTCCGCGGGAGGGTGGCCGACGACGTCGGGCTTCGAGACAACCGATAGCTGCCTCAGGCGACTACAGCATGCAGCTGACGCAACCCTCGACCTCCGTGCCCTCCAGGGCCATCTGGCGGAGACGGATGTAGTAGAGCGTCTTGATGCCCTTGCGCCACGCGTAGATCTGCGCGCGGTTGACGTCGCGCGTCGTGACCGTGTCCTTGAAGAACAGCGTGAGGCTCAGGCCCTGGTCGACGTGCTGCGTCGCGGCGGCGTACGTGTCGATGATCTTCTCGTAGCCGATCTCGTACGCGTCCTCGTAGTACTCGAGGTTGTCGTTCGTCAGGTAGGGCGCCGGGTAGTAGACGCGCCCGATCTTGCCCTCCTTGCGGATCTCGATCTTCGACGGCACCGGGTGGATCGAGGACGTCGAGTTGTTGATGTAGGAGATCGAGCCGGTCGGCGGGACGGCCTGGAGGTTCTGGTTGTAGATCCCGTGCTCCATGACCGAGGCCTTGAGCGCCGTCCAGTCCTCCTGCGTCGGGATGTGCACGCCGGCGTCCGCGAAGAGCTGGCGCACGCGGTCGGTCGCGGGCTCCCAGACCTGGTCGGTGTACTTGTCGAAGTACTCCCCCGTCGCGTACTTCGAGTCCTCGAAGCCGCCGAACGCGCGACCGCGCTCGATCGCGAGGCGGTTCGACGCCGCGATCGCGTGGTAGGCGACCGTGTAGAAGTAGATGTTCGTGAAGTCGATGCCCTCCTCGGACCCGTAGTGGATCCGCTCGCGCGCGAGGTAGCCGTGGAGGTTCATCTGGCCGAGGCCGATCGCGTGGCCCGACTCGTTCGCGCGCTTGACCGACGGCACCGACTCGATGCTCGTCTGGTCCGAGACGGCGGTGAGCGCGCGGATCGCGGTGTCGATCGTCTTCGCGAAGTCCGGCGAGTCCATCGTCTTGGCGATGTTCAGCGAGCCGAGGTTGCAGGAGATGTCGCGGCCGACGTGGTCGTACGAGAGGTCCTCGTTGAACGTCGAGGGCGTCGAGACCTGGAGGATCTCCGAGCACAGGTTCGAGTGGGTGATGCGGCCCTTGATCGGGTTCGCCTTGTTCACCGTGTCCTCGAACATGATGTACGGGTAGCCGGACTCGAACTGGAGCTCGGCGATCGTCTGGAAGAAGTCGCGCGCCTTGATCTTCGTCTTGCGGATGCGCGAGTCGTCCACCATCTCGTCGTACTTCTCGGTGACCGAGACGTCGGCGAACGGCTTGCCGTAGACGCGCTCGACGTCGTACGGCGAGAAGAGGTACATGTCCTCGTTCTTCTTGGCCAGCTCGAACGTGATGTCCGGGATCACGACGCCGAGCGACAGCGTCTTGATGCGGATCTTCTCGTCCGCGTTCTCGCGCTTGGTGTCGAGGAACCGCAGGATGTCCGGGTGGTGCGCGTGCAGGTACACCGCACCGGCGCCCTGGCGCGCGCCGAGCTGGTTCGCGTAGGAGAACGAGTCCTCGAGCAGCTTCATCACGGGGATGACGCCGGACGACTGGTTCTCGATGTGCTTGATCGGCGCGCCGTGCTCGCGGATGTTCGACAGGAGCAGGGCGACGCCGCCACCACGCTTGGAGAGCTGCAGCGCGGAGTTGATGCCGCGCGCGATGGACTCCATGTTGTCCTCGATGCGCAGCAGGAAGCAGGACACGGGCTCGCCGCGCTGCGCCTTGCCGACGTTGAGGAACGTGGGGGTGGCGGGCTGGAAGCGGCCCGAGATGACCTCCTCGACGATGTCGAGCGCGGCCTGCTCGTTCCCGTCCGCGAGGCCGAGCGCGACCATGCAGACGCGGTCCTCGAAGCGCTCGAGGTACCGCTTCCCGTCGAACGTCTTGAGCGTGTACGACGTGTAGTACTTGAAGGCGCCGAGGAACGTCTCGAAGCGGAACTTCTTGGCGTACGCGAACTCGAACAGCGACTTCACGAACGCGCGGTCGTACTTCGCCAGCACGGCCGGGTCGTAGTACTTGTTCTCGACGAGGTAGTCGAGCTTCTCCTGCAGGTCGTGGAAGAAGACCGTGTTCTGGTTGACGTGCTGGAGGAAGTACGCGCGCGCCGCCTCGCGGTCCTTGTCGAACTGGATCTCGCCGTTCGGGCCGTAGAGGTTCAGCATCGCGTTGAGCGCGTGGTAGTCGAGCTGCGCGCTCGCCAGGGGCACCTCGGTGACCGTGCCACCGCCTGCCACGCTCACGCCGGAATCCGTGACTGTCGTTGCCAAAATCGTCCCAATCCGTCGCGGACGCGCGCGGCGTCCTCGGCTGTTCCCAGGAGTTCGAAGGCGTACAGGTAGGGCACCTGGCACTTCGCGGAGATGATGTCGCCGGCGATGCAGTAGGCGTCGCCGAAGTTGGTGTTGCCCGCGGCGATGACGCCGCGGATCAACGACCGGTTGTGCACGTCGTTGAGGAACTTCACGACCTGACGCGGGACGGCACCGCCCTCGTTGCCGCCCCCGTAGGTCGGGACCATGAGCACGTACGGCTCCTCGACGCGCAGGAAGCCCTCGGTGGGACGCAGCGGGATGCGCTGCACGTCCATGCCGAGGGCCGGCAGGTCGAGCCGCTGGACGAACCGGTGCGTGTTCTCGCTGACGCTGGAGAAGTACACGAGCGACCCCACGGGGACGCACCTCCGTCCTGCCCTGCTCCGCCTGCTTCCGTACGAGTTCCGGGGCACCTCACGGCGCCCCGGGGAGGCCGGTCAGGCGACGACCGGCGAGACCTTCTGCGCGAGAGCGTTGATCTGGTCGGGACGGAACCCGGACCAGTGCTCGTCCCCGGCCACGACCACGGGCGCCTGCAGGTAGCCGAGCCCGCGCACGAGCTCGAGCGCCTCGGCGTCCTGGCTGATGTCCACGACGGAGTACTCGATGCCCTTCTTGTCGAGAGCGCGGTACGTCGCGTCGCACTGAACGCAAGCCGGCTTGCTGTAGACCGTGACGCTCATGGGGTGACTCCTCGTCTCTCGCGCTCTGTCCGGGATCGGTCCTCGGGGAGGGAGATACGTCTCTGACCTCGAAGGACACCGGTGGAACTACGTCTGTGTGATTCGCCAGAAGGCCTCCGGCCCCCTGGGTGTGCAACCACTATACCTAGTGGTCGACACCGCGCCACCGCACTAGATGTCGTGGTCGAACTTCACCCCTCCGCGTGTGCTAGGAGCCATGAGTCCATGGTCCCACCACCCTCTGACACGCCTCCGAGGCCCCTCGTCCACAGCCCGTCGTCCACCGCTCGGAAGCACCACGAACGGCGTCCTCTCGCGGACCGCGGGGCATCGTCCACAGGGTGGGGACGACGTCGATCCACACCCTGTGAGGTCCGGTGAGGCTGCCCTGCGGGGCCACCTCCGCCGTCGCGCGGTCCCGCGCCGGCGGCCGACGAAACACCCCAATCCGGGCGCGACGAACGTCCGACTCGTCGGCGTGTCGCGTTCCTTCGGCGTGTCGCGCGGCGAGTGCGAGGCATGCGAGAAAGGTCACCCCGCTCGCGCCGATCATCGACCACCGCGCTCCCTCGGCCGACCAGGGCTCCACCTCCGCGCACCGGGGCTCTACCTCGCCCCACCAGGGCTCTACCTCGCCCCACCAGGGCTCTACCTCGGCACACCAGGGCGCGCGAGGGCCCGCCCGGTGCGACCGGGCGGGCCCTCGTCCAGCGACTGTCTGCTTCAGCGACGGGCGGTGCCGTCGACCGCGGTCAGGCGGTCTCGTCGACCGCGGGGAGCTCGTTCGACGTCGCGAGGCGGCGGTACCAGTGCGCGGAGTCCTTCCACGTGCGCTCGAGCGTGTCGTAGTCGACGCGGATGATGCCGAAGCGGCGCTCGTAGCCGTAGCCCCACTCGAAGTTGTCGAGCAGGGACCACGCGAAGTACCCGCGCACGTCGGCGCCCGCGTCGATCGCGGCGCCCACGGCGTCGACGTGGTCGTGCAGGTAGGCGACGCGGCGGTCGTCGTGCACGCGGGGGGTGCCGTCGGCGTCGACCGTGACCTCGTCGGCGAACGCGGCGCCGTTCTCGGTGACCATCATCGGCTGGTGCGGGTACGTCGTCGCCACGGACACGAGCAGCTCGGTCATGCCGGCGGGCTCGATGTTCCAGCCCATGGCGGTGTACGGGCCGGGCTGCTGGACGAACTCCACGTCGTCGACGCCGATCCACGGGCTGTGGCTCGACGCGCCGTGACCGTCGTTCTCGGACCGCTCGCCCTCGCCGGAGAAGTGGCGCACGCGCACGGTCGAGTAGTAGTTGACGCCGAGGATCGACAGCGGCTGGCGCACCGTCTCGAGGTCGCCCTCCCGCACGAACGACCAGTCGCTCACGTGCGCGGTGTCGGCGAGGAGGTCGGCGGGGTACTCGCCGTCGAGCATGGGCGCGAGGAACGCGCGGTTGGCGAGCGCGTCGATCTTCCGCACCGCGTCGAGGTCCGCGGCCGACGACGGGTCGTCGGGGCGGATGACGTGCAGGTTGAGCGTGACGGACGTCTTCGCGTCCTCGCCGAGCTCGTCGCGGATCGCCTGGACGGCGAGGCCGTGCGCGAGGTTGAGGTGGTGCACGGCTGCGAGCGCCGCGGCGGGCTCGGTGCGGCCGGGCGCGTGCACGCCGGAGCCGTAGCCGAGGTAGGCGGAGCACCACGGTTCGTTGAGCGTCGTCCAGGTGTCGACCCGGTCGCCGAGCTCGCGCGCCATGTGGCGGGCGTACTCGGCGAACGCGTACGCGGTGTCGCGGTTCGCCCAGCCCCCGGCGTCCTCCAGCTCCTGCGGGAGGTCCCAGTGGTAGAGCGTGACGACGGGCTTGACGCCCTTCTCGAGCAGCGCGTCGACGAGGCGCGAGTAGAACGCGACGCCCTCGGGGTTGAGCGGGCCGGTGCCGCCCGGCTGGACGCGCGACCACGAGATGGAGAACCGGTACGCCCCGAGGCCGAGGTCCGCGATGTGCTGCACGTCCTCCTGCCACCGGTGGTAGTGGTCGTCCGCGACGTCGCCCGTGTCGCCGTTGAGCGTGCGGCCCGGGGTGTGGGAGTAGGTGTCCCAGATGGACGGCGTGCGGCCGCCCTCGGCGGCGGCGCCCTCGATCTGGTAGGCGGCGGTGGCGGAGCCCCAGAGGAAGTCGGTGGGGAACGTGCGGCGGCCCGACGACGCGGGCGCGGCCTGGGCGTCGACGGCGACGGGGGCGGTGGTGTCGGTGGTCACGAGGGTCCTCGCTGGTCGGTCGTCGGACGACGCGGTCCGCGACGGGTGGTCGGTGGGTGCGCGTGCGTCTCGGTGGGTGCGAGCGCGGCACGCGCGGGAAGTGCAGGGCGAGCATGCCATGGGAGCGCTTCCATGGCATGCTCGCCCAGGATACGTCCTCAGCCGAGGTCGATCGTCACGCTCGTCGCGCCGTGCGCCTCGGCCGCCGCGGAGCCGGCCCGGACGGACCAGGCCGCAGGGGCGTCGTCGGACGAGACGGTGAGCGTCGCGCCCGACCGGCGGACGCGGAACGTGGCCCCGGGCGCGCCGTCCGACGGCGGGACGACCACGAGCTCGTCGTACCCGTCGGGCAGCTCGAACGCGTGCAGCGTGACGCCGTCGGCCCAGTCGTAGTCCGGCCGGTCGGTGCGGGCGCCCACCGGGAGGACGGTGCCCGGGCGCACGAGCACCGGGAGCGAGTCGAACCCGTGGGTCTCGGTGACCCAGCGCGGGCCCGTCACGGTCTCGCTCAGGGCGGGGCCGTCGTCGGGCTGCACGAGACGCGTCCACGTGCCCTCCGGCACGTAGTACTCCACGCGGCCGTCCGCGCGGAACACCGGCGCGACGAGGAGCGCGTCGCCCAGCAGGTACTGCGTGTCCGCGGTGTACCCGGCGCGGTCGTGCGGGAGCTCGAGCACGAGGGGTCGCATCATCGGCACGCCGTCGGTGTGCGCCTCCTCGGCCACCCGCCCGAGGTACGGCATGAGCGAGAGCTTGAGGTGCGTGAACTTGCGCGTGACGTCGACGGCCTCGTCGTCGAACGCCCACGGGACCCGGACCGAGCCCGAACCGTGCAGGCGCGAGTGCGACGACAGCAGGCCGAACGCCGTCCAGCGCTTGAACACGCCCGGGTCCGGCGTGCCCTCGAAGCCGCCCATGTCGTGGCTCCAGTAGCCGAAGCCCGACATCGACATCGACAGGCCGCCGCGCAGCGACTCGGCCATCGACGCGTAGGTCGAGTCGCAGTCGCCGCCCCAGTGCACGGGGAACTGCTGGCCGCCCGCCGTCGCGGAGCGCGCGAACAGGACCGCCTCGCCCTCGCCGCGCGTGCGCTCGAGCAGCCGGAAGACCGCCTCGTTGTAGAGCTGGGCGTAGTAGTTGTGCATCTTGCGCGGGTCGGAGCCGTCGTGCCACGCGATCCCGTCGACGGGGATCCGCTCGCCGAAGTCGGTCTTGAAGCAGTCGACGCCCTGGTCGAGCAGGCCCTCGAGCTTGCCGACGTACCACGCGGTCGCGTCGGGGTTGGTGAAGTCCACCAGCCCCATGCCCGCCTGCCACAGGTCCCACTGCCAGACCGACCCGTCCTCGCGCTTCACGAGGAAGCCTTGTTCCGCGGCCTCCGCGAAGAGGGGCGAGCGCTGCGCGACGTACGGGTTGATCCACACGCACACCTTGAGCCCGCGGTCGTGCAGGCGGCGGAGCATGCCCTCGGGGTCGGGGAACGTGCGCGGGTCCCACTCGAAGTCGACCCACTGGTACTCGCGCATCCAGAAGCAGTCGAAATGGAACACCGACAGCGGCAGGTCGCGCTCGGCCATGCCGTCGATGAACCCGTTCACCGTCTGCTCGTCGTAGCTCGTCGTGAACGACGTCGTGAGCCACAGGCCGAACGACCACGCCGGCACGCGCGCGGGGCGGCCCGTGAGCGCGGTGTACCGGCGCAGCACGTCCTTGGGCGTCGGCCCCTGGATGACCAGGTACTCCAGCGCCTGCCCCTCGACCGAGAACTGGACGCGCGTGTTCACCTCGGAGGCGACCTCGAACGACACCTTCTCCGGGTGCTCGACGAACACCCCGTAGCCCTTGGTCGTGAGGTAGAGCGGCACGGACTTGTACGCCTGCTCGCTCGACGTCCCGCCGTCCTCGTTCCAGATGTCCACGACCTGGCCGTTCTTGACGAACGGGCCGAACCGCTCCCCCAGGCCGTAGACGAGCTCGCCGGGTTCGAGCGCGAGCTGCTCGTGCGTCCAGGCGCGGCCGTCGTCGGCCGTGACGTGCCCGACGGACTTCGGCAGCGAGGAGGTCAGCACCTCGCCGTCCGCCTCGAAGTCGACGCGCCAGCGGTCGCCCCGGTGCACGCGCACCGCGAGGTCCTTGGACCGCAGGACCGCGACGTCGTCGTGCACCTCGACCTCGGGCCGGAACCCGGGCTCGCCGGTCACCTCGAACGCCGGGCCCCGGCGCACCGCACCCTGGTGGTGCTCCACGCGCACCCGGATCACGCCGGGTGCGGGCGAGGAGTACGTCGTCGTGAGCATCGGGCGGTTGAGAGTGTCGCCGCGGCCGCGGATCGTCGCCGTCGGTGCGTACACGGTGAGCGTGCCGGCCGCCTCGTCCGCGCGGACGTCGTCGACCTCGACCGCGTACAGCGGGTGCATGCCGGGTCGGACCTGCCAGTACCCGTCGGTGAACTTCATGGGTGGTGCTTCCTTCGTCGGTGCGTTCAGGTGTCTCGGGGGCCGCCCCGGGGCGGCTCGGCATCACACGGGGAGCGTCACTTCACGGCGCCCGCCGTGACGCCGCGGGTGAGGGTGCGCTGGAAGATGAGGAAGAAGACCAGCGCGGGGATCAGCGACACGAGCGCGCCCGCGTTGGTCGTCGGGGCGTCCATCATCCGGTCGCCCTGGAGCGACGCGAGCGCGATGGGGATCGTCTGGGTGTCGTTGGTCGTCAGCATGACCAGCGGGATGAAGAACTCGTTCCACGTCCAGATGAAGAAGAAGATCATGAGGACGCCGAGCGTGGGCTTGACGATCGGGTAGACGACCTGCCACAGGATGCGCCAGCGTCCGGCGCCGTCGAGCTGGGCCGCCTCGAGCAGCGCGGGCGGGAACGTCCCGAGCACGGACGCGAGCAGGTACGTGCCGAACGCCGCCTGGATGACCGTGAAGATGATGATGATCGACCACTGCGAGTTCGACAGGCCGACCTTCTGCGCCATGTCGAACAGCGGGTAGATGAGCGCCTCCTGCGGCAGCATGTTCGCCACGAGGAACAGCGTGACGATCCAGAGGCGGCCCTTGATGCGACCGACGCCGATCGCGTACGCGCTGAGCAGCGACAGGAGCGTGCCGAACACGGCGACGAGCGCCGAGATGAAGACGGAGTTCCAGAGCTTCTGCGGGAAGTTCGTCCGCGTCCAGAAGTTCTGCACGCCGTCGAGGTAGAGCTCCTTCGGGATGCTCAGCGGGCCGTCCTGCGAGTACTCGGCCGGCGACTTGAACGCGTTGAGCACCATGATGACGAACGGCGACAGCATGAGCAGGGCGACGAGGATCGCCGCGGCGAGCACGAACCAGCGGCCGATCCCGCGGCGGTAGCGCTCGTCCTGCCGCGTGGCGCGCAGGGCGCGGCGGGGGCGGGACGCGTCGGCGCCCGGCGCCACGGCGTCCGCGGGGGTGGTGGTGACGGTGGACATCAGCGGCCCTCCTGCTCACGACGCTCGGCGCGGCTCTGCAGCGCGAGGATCACGACGGCGACGACGATGATGACGAGGGTCAGCACGGTCGCCACCGCGGCGCCGTAGCCGACCTTCGACTTGTCGAAGAAGTTGAGGTACGAGTAGTAGCTCGGGACGAGCGTCGAGCTCTCCGGCCCGCCGCGCGTGAGCACGTAGATGGGGCCGAACACCTTGAGCGCGGCGACCGTGCACGTGAGCGTGACGACGAACGTCTCGGGACGGATCTGCGGGATCGTGATGGCCCCGAAGCGGCGCCACCAGCCCGCGCCGTCGAGCTCGGCTGCCTCGTACAGCTCGGGGTCCACGCGCTGGAGCGCCGACATGAAGATGACGACGGGGTAGCCGATCTGCACCCAGATCAGGACGAGCATGACGCTCGGCAGCGCGGTCGTCGTGTCGCCGAGCCAGTTGGGCGGGCTCTCGATGCCGATCCCGCGCAGGATCACGTTGAGCGCGCCGGTCTGAGCGTTGAGGATCCAGTTCCACAGCACGCCGGCGACGGCGACGGGCAAGATCTGCGGCAGGTAGTACGTCGCGCGCAGGAACGCCGCGACGCGCGGGCCGAAGCGCCGGCCGAGGTAGTCGAACAGCACGGCCGCGAGGACGAGCCCGATGAGGGTCGGCACGACGACCATCGCGAGGATCATCGCGATGGAGTTCTGGAACGAGGTCCAGAACGCCGAGTCGTGCAGGAGGTCGGCGTAGTTCCCCAGCCCGTACCAGCGCATCGGCGCCATGCCGCCGCGCCACTTGAACAGGCTGTAGTAGACGTTCATCACGAACGGGTAGCCGATCACGACGACGAACGCCACCGCGCCGGGCAGGAGGTAGGGCAGGTACGGGAGCCAGGCGGGCCGGCGACGGCGGCGGGGCGCCGCGGTCGTGCGCGACGCCTCGCGCGCGGGGCCGGGCCCGGCGTCGGGCACGGTGTCGGTGCGGGTGGTCATGACGGTCTCTTTCGCGGGAGGTCCTCGGGTGGGGGTGCCGGGCCGGCCGGGGCGATCGTGGGATCAGCCCCGGCCGGCCGGGCGCGTGCGTCCGCTCAGCTGTCGAGCAGGTCCGCCTTGCCGTCCACGTACGCGGACTCGAGGCCGTCGAGCACCTCGGTCGGCGACTTCGACTGGTTGATGAGCGACTGGAGCTCGCTGACGATCACGTCGTAGTAGCCGGGCACGGGCCAGTCGGGGTAGAACGCGAGGCCGTCGTCGTCGAGGATCGCCTGGAAGTTCTCGGTGAGCTGCTGCGTGCGCTCGTCCGTGATGACCGACGCGTCACCGGCGACGGGCAGGCCGCCCTTCTCCGCGAGGATGTTCTGCACCTCGGGGCGCAGCGTGATGTCGATGAACTCCTCGGCGAGGTCGGGCGAGTCCGCGTTCGCCGGGACGACCCAGAGGTTGCCGGACGAGCCGACCTGGAGCGTGTTGCCGGGGAAGTTGAACTGGCCCCAGTCGGCGTCCATCTCCTCGACGATGCGGCCGAACCACCACGAGCCGGAGACCATCATCGGGTACGTGCCGTTGATGAACGACACGCCCATGTCCTCGGCGGTCAGCGCGGCGGAGTCGGACGCGACGTAGCCGTCCTTGATCCAGGAGTCGAGCTTCTCGGTGGCCTGCGTCATCTCGGGACCGTGGAAGTCGGGGTCGCCGTCGAAGAGCTGGTACTGGTCGACGAAGTCACGCTCGGAGTTCGCGAGCACGAGCTCGTACCAGAGCTGGCCCATCGGGTACTCGGCGCCGGCCTCGGCGAGCGGCGTCACTCCCTGGTCCTTGAAGGCCTGCATGACGCTCTCGAGCTCGTCGAGCGTCGTCGGCACCTCGAGCCCGTACTGGGCGAACATGTCCTTGTTGTAGTAGACCTGCACGAACTCGCCGTAGTTCGGGACGCCGTACCACTCGCCCGAGCCCATGAGGCCCTGGTCGTCGTAGGTCGCGGTCGTCTGGAGCGAGCCGCTGAGCTTCTCGTCCCAGCCGCGCTCGGTCGCCGCGTCGGTGAGCGGGGTCAGCAGGCCCTGCGCCGCGAGCTGGCCGGCGGTCGCGTTGCCCTTGTTGTACTCCATGACGTCGGGCACGTCGTCGCCGGTGAGGACGATCTTGGCGTTCTTCTGGATCTGCTCGAACGTCTGCTTCTCGACGACGACGTCGACGTCCGGGTTCTCCTCCTCGAAGATCTCGATCGCCTTGGCCCAGGCCTGGCCCATGGCCGAGTCCTCGTTCTCGTAGTGCCAGATCGTCAGGGTCTGGTCGTCGGACCCGCCGCTGCCGCCGGAGCCCCCGCACGCCGCGAGGGCGAGTGGGAGCGCTACCACGGCAGCGACGAGCGAGATCTTCCGGGATCGCAGCATGTGCGTGTCCTCCTCATCGAGTTCCGGCGCTGGAGCCGGAGGGCGACCGGGCCCGTGGCCCGGCCGGTCGGTTCAGCGAGCCTGGGGCTCGCGGTCGTCGTCGTCCGGCGCCCGGCGGGCCGCGGGGGCGACGCTGCTGCCGGGTTCGAGGACGCACGGGATGAGCACGTTCGGCGTGCTCGGACGGGAGCCGTCCACGAGGGACAGCAGCTTCTGCACGCCCAGGCGGCCGAGCTCGGCCCCGGGCGCGTGCATCGTGGTCAGCGGCGGGTTGCTCATCTCCCCGACGCCGGGGGACGTGACGATCGACAGGATCGACATGTCCGCGGGGATCGCGACGCCGCGCTGCTGCAGCTCGGCGACGACGCCGAACGTCGCGATCTCGTTCATGGTGACGAAGGCCGTCAGGCGGGGCTCGCGCCCCAGGAGCGTCGCGACCGCGTCGCGGCCCGCGCGCGGGGACTCGTCGACGCGCAGCGAGACGGGCTCGAGCCCGCGCCGACGCATCGCCGCCTCGAAGCCCTCCTCGGCCCGGAACGTGGGCGCGTAGCCGTCGTCCGCCGTCGCCTGCGAGTGGTTCACGAGGGCGACGTGCCGGTGCCCGAGGTCGACGAGGTGCTGGACCGCGTCGTCCGTCGTGCGCTCGAAGTCGATGTCCACGGACGGCCGGTCCGTGACGTCGCGCGTGCGGCCGATCATCGTGTACGGCACCCCGGCCTCGTCGAGCACGTCGACGCGGGCGTCGTCGAGCGCGACCTCCATGAGCAGGACGCCGTCTGCCATCCCCTGGCGCACGAGGTCGCGGACCTCCGGGGCCTGGGTCGTGCGGAAGGGCCAGAGGACGAGGTGGTACCCGTTCTCGCGCGCCGTCTCCGCGGCGGACGAGACGAACTCGGCGACGGTGCCGCCCAGCCCCTTCTCCATCGCGGGGTAGATGAGCGCGAGCACGTGGCTGCGGCGCGACGCGAGCCCGCGGGCCATCGCGTTGGGCTGGTAGCCGAGCTCGGCCATGGCGTCCTCGATGCGGCGCCGTGTGGCGTCGGAGACGGGACGGGTCCCGGACAGCGCGTAGGAGACCGTGCTCAGCGAGACCTGCGCGCGTCGCGCCACGTCCTGCATCGTCGCCATCGTCACCACTCCCCTGTGGTCCGGTTCCGCGCCTCGGCCGTCGAAGCGCTTCGTCGAAACGCATCGTCGAAGCGCTTCGCTGTTACGAGTATTCGATGAACAAATGACGAGAGTCAAGCCCGAGGAGCAAGAACGCGCTCTCCGATTCCGGACGCACTCCCGACCTGCGACGACGCCGCACCCGATCTGCACGCCGACGACGCGCCGAACCCGGGATCGCTCCTCACCGGACGGGCTGGGTGAGGAGCGACCCCGGGTTCGGCGGTGCAGTCGGGCGCGCGACGGCCGCGCAGGGGGGTCAGAGTGCGAGGTCGACCGGGGCGGCGGCGCGCAGGACCTCGCGGACGCGCAGGTCGGCGTCCGTGACGACGACGTCGGCGCGGCGGCCCGCGACGAGGCCGCCGCGGTCGTCGAGGCCGAGCACGCCGGCCGGGGTCCAGGAGGCGGCGCGGACCGCGTCGACGAGCGGCACCCCGGCCTCGACCGTCTCGCGCACGACGTCGAGCAGGTGGTACGTGCCGCCCGCGATGGACCCGCCCTCGGTGAGCCGCGCGACGCCGTGCGCGACGGTCACGCGCATGGGTCCGAGCTCGTACGCGCCGTCGGCCATGCCCGCCGCGGCCATCGCGTCGGTGACGAGCGCGACGGCGTCCGGCCCCGCGACGGCGCCGTCGGCACCGACGTGCGACCCGACCAGCTCGACGACGCTGCGGATCGTGCCGTGCGCGAGGTGCGTGCCGTCGGCCACGAGCTCGACGACGAGCTCGCCGCGCGCGGCCGCCGCGAGGCACGCCGCGATGGGGCCGGGCTCACGGTGGTGCAGGGGGCGCATGCCGTTGAACAGGTGGGTCGCGGTCAGGCGCGCGCCGGGCCGCCCGGCGGCCGCGAGCGCCGCGACGCCGGCCGCGATCGCCGCCTCGGTCTGCTCGGTGCTCGCGTCGGTGTGCCCGATGGACGGGAGGGCCCCCACCTCGACGAGGGTCTCGATCACGCCCCCGGCGCCGACGACGCCCGGCACCTCGGGCGCGACCGTCATGGTGCGCAGGTAACCGCGCGCGGCCGCGGCGATCGCCCGCACGAGCTCCGGGTCGCCCTCGAGCATGTCGTGCGGGTTCTGCGCGCCGCACCGCACCTCGGAGAGGAACGGGCCCTCGAGGTGGATGCCGACGATCTCGCCCGCGTCGGCGAGGTCCGCGAGGTTCGCCGTGCGCTCGAGCAGCACGTCGCGCGGCGCGGTGACGAGCGACGCGACGAGGCTCGTCGTGCCGTGGCGCAGGTGCTCGCGCGCGGCGACGCGCGCCTCGTCGACGCTCGTCGCGTCGGGGAAGCTCGACCCGCCGCCGCCGTGGTCGTGCACGTCGACGAGGCCCGGGAGCAGCGTCGCACCGTCGCCCGCGGGCAGGTTCGCGTACCCGGCGTCGGCGGCCTGCGCGCGGGTCCCGACCCACGCGACGCGCCCGTCCTCCAGGGCCACGACACCGTCCTCGAGCACCCCCGTCGGGGTGACGACGCGGCCCACGAGGACTCGTGCGGTGCCGGTCTGCTGGTCGGGACGAGGGCTGCGGGCGTCGGTCATGGCCCCATTCTGGCGCACTTCGTACACCCGGCGTGCAAACCCGCGCGGCCGTGGACGCGCGCGGGTCGTGAGGCGAGACGTCAGCGGTCGCGCGCGGCGAGCAGCCGCCGTGCGCCGCGTCCGAGGTGCAGGGCGAAGAGCCGCTGGAACGTGGGCACGGCGAACGCGAGCGGGCGCACCCACCACAGCACCGGGCGGCTGAACACGTCGATGCTCCACCACAGGTCGCCCGCGTCGTCGCGCTCGACGGCGAAGCGCTCCTCCCCCACGAACGCGTGCCCAGGCAGGGTGCCGTACCCGAACGCGACACGGCGCGCGGACCGCTCGACCCACACGACCTCGCACGGTTCGTGCAGCCGCAGCCGCCCGACGCCGAGCAGCGTCGTCACGCGCGCACCGGGCTCGGCGACGGGCGCCGCGGTCTCGAGGCGCACGCGCGCCGCGGCGTGCACGCGCCACGTGAGGAGCTGCTCGCCGAGCCACGCGAGGTCGTCGGGCGTGCGCGGCCGGTCGGTGAGCCGACGGCGCACGTGCAGGTAGCGGTACCCCGCGGGCCGGTCGCCGGTCCGGGTCGAGCCGACCTCCGGGTACGTGAACGTCATGCCGCACTCCCCTCCGGGGCCCGCCCGGGCCCACGTGTCGTGTCCTGCCCTGCGTCGCGGTGCTCCTCGTCCGCGCTCTCCGCCCCGCGCGGGAGCTCCGGCCGGGCCGCGAGGACCCGCAGCCCGAGGAGGGTGCAGAGCACGAACCCGAACGCGTTCGCGACGCCGTGCGTCGCCGCCATGACGTCGAGGCTCGGGTGCGCGAACCCGAGCGCCTCGCCCGCGGCCCACCAGAGCGCGAGCAGCATCGACAGCCCGACGACGACCGCACCCGCGCCGAGCAGCGCGCGGGCGCCCGCGGCGCTCCCCGCGCTCACGGAGCCGGTGGAGCGCGCACCGACGGTCCGGTGCGCGTCGTCCGGGCCGACGCCGTCGACCTGGTCGGCCGGACCGGCGGTCCGCGCGAGCGAGCAGACCGCCGCGACCGCGGTCGCCCACAGGGCGAGCGTGAGCACCCCCGCGCCGACGAGCTCGGCCGCGTCGCCGACGAGGTAGCCGACGAGCACGAGCACCGTCCCGAGCGGCACGCCCCACGCGCCGACGACCGCGAGCCGGTCGGTGACCGCGAGACGTGCGACCGTTCCCGCGACGAGTGCCGCGCCGAACCCGGCGTAGAGCATGTGCGGGACCGTGAGCGCGAGATACGTCCCGGAGAACCCGAGGAGCCCCCACCCGGCGCGCTCGGCGACCAGCGCGCTCGCGCCGACCGCCGGCATGACCAGCGCGGTCGCGGTCGCCGCACGCGAGGCGAGACCTGCCGCGCCGACCCGCCCGTCGCGCAGGTCGCGCGCCGTGCGCACCGCCAGACGCCCGCCGGCGCCGGCGAGCACGACGGTCGCCGTCGCGAGGACGAGCGCGAGGAGCACGGACGCGGTGCCGTGCGGCAGCACGAGGCTCACCGACCCGGCGACTCCCGCGAGCGGCCACGCCACGCTGCGCGGCGCCGGGACGACGTCGGGCCCCAGGAGCCGGAGGCCGAGCGGCAGGACCACGACCATGCCGAGGATCACCAGGCCCGAGACGAGGGCTGCGCCGGCGGGGCTCACGCGCCCGCCTCCGGCCCGTCCGCGCGCTCGCGGGCCGCATCGGCCGCAGCGGACGCCCCGGGCGCTCCCGGGTGGACCGCACGCACGAGGCGCAGGACGTCGTCGACCACCCCGCGTGCGACGGGCAGCCGCGCGAGCCGGACGAGGCTGCCGACGAGCGCCGCCCCGCCGTCGACGAGCCGGCGCGTGCGCGCGAACCCCGGCGAGGTGTCGTGGACCCAGAACAGGGTGATGCCGAGCTGGGCCAACCACAGCAGCTCGGGGAGCTGGGCGCGCAGCCGCTCGGGGACGCGCGTCGACGCCCCGGCGACGACCCGCTCGAACAGGTCGCGCGAGAGGTCGCGCGAGGCGGTGGAGGCCGCGGAGAAGGGGCTCGCGTCCGAGCCCGGGCGGATCGCGACGGACACGAACTCGCCGCCGAACGCGTGGAAGGGGGCGAACGCGTCGACCGACGCTCCCCAGACGCCGCGCAGCCGCTCGGCGAGCGAGCCGCCCGCGGCGAGCACGGGCGCGGCGCGCTCGGCGTGCTCGCGCTGCACCTCGAGGTAGAGCTCCTGGACGAGCGCGTCCTTGGACGGGAAGTGGTAGTAGGCGTTCCCGGTGCTCACGCCCGCCGCGGCGGCGACGGCGCGCATGGTCGTGCGCTCGTACCCGACGTCACGCAGCATCCGGACCGCGACGTCGCGCAGGTGGGCGCGCGTCCGCTCGGACTTCGGCGTCGCGCTCATGCGACGAGGCCATTTTTGAACATGTTCAAAAACTACCACGCGGGACATCCGGCCGGCACGAGGGGTCAGCACCGGCGGGGCTGTTGTTTTCTGTTCGCTCTTGTGGGAATCTGTGGCCGACAGCGCAGTCACGTCCCCGTGCCCTGGAGCGCGCGGGACCCGCTCTTCGACGACGAAGGACACGCATGCGACGACCACGCTCGACGGGCGCCCTGGCGCTCGCCTCCGGCCTCCTGGCCCTGGCCCTCGCGGCCCCGGCGGTCGCGGCGACGCCGCCGGTCCCCGCGTCAGCCCCGCCCACGTCCCCGGGCGCGACGACCGACGACCCGACCACGCCCCTCGACCGGCCCGAGGTCGGGCCGGGGACCTCGTTCGTCGACGTCCGCGAGAAGCTCGACGGCTACGCCGACCCCGACTGGTACGCGGCCAACGTCCCCGTCGTGGACCTCCCCGACGCGGACGCCGAGGCGGTCTACTACTACCGCTGGCGCGTGCTCAAGGAGCACCTGCGCTACACCGAGCCCGGCACGGGCTGGGTGCTCACGGAGTTCCTCGACTGCTGCGGCTACGCCGCGCCGTACCAGGCCATCAACGCCGCGGCGGGCCACCAGCTCGCCGAGGGCCGGTGGCTGCGCGACCAGCGCTACCTGGACGACTACGAGGACTACTGGCTCACCGGCCCCGGCCAGATCGAGCCCGCGCAGAACCCCGAGGCCGCCGACTGGGCGCACCAGTACTCGTTCTGGGCCGTGACCGCGATCGTCGAGCGCACGAAGGTCACCGGGAACCTCGACCGCCTGCGCGCGCTCCAGCCCGAGCTGGAGACCTTCGTCGAGGACTGGGGGAACCAGTTCGACGCCGACCTCGGGCTCTACTGGCAGACGCCCGAGTACGACGCCAAGGAGAGCTCGCCCGCGTCGTACGCGACCGACCGCGACTACGCGGGTCGCCACACGTTCCGGCCGTCGATCAACGCCTACCTCTACGGCGACATGCTCGCGCTCGCCGAGGTCGCGACGCTCAACGGCGACGAGGCGACCGCGACCGAGTACCGCGACCGCGCCGCCGCGCTGCGCGAGGCCGTGGACACCTACCTCTGGGACGACGAGCGCGCGTTCTACTACGACGTCGTGGACTGGGAGAACCCGGACCACGAGCGGCTGCGCGACCGGCTCGACGTCGGGTTCGTCCCGTGGAAGTTCGGCCTCGCCTCGCCCGAGCAGGCCGTCGCCCTCGACCAGCTCCTCGACCCGCAGGGGTTCGCGGCGCCGTACGGCCCGACGGTGACCGAGCGCCGCTCCCCCGACTTCTGGCGCTCGGCCGACCAGGGCTGCTGCAAGTGGGACGGGCCGTCGTGGCCGTTCTCGACGTCGCTCACGCTCGACGGCGTCGCGACCGCGCTGCGCGACGACGCCGCGGGCGACCTCACGCGCGCGGACTACCTCGACCTGTTCGACACCTACGTGCGCACGCAGTTCCGCGACGGCGAGCCGTACGTCGCCGAGGCGCACCACCCCGACGAGGACCGCTGGATCTACGACGGGAACAACCACTCCGAGGACTACCTGCACTCCAGCTACGTGGACCTCGTGCTCCAGGACCTCCTCGGCCTCCAGCCGCAGTCCGACGACTCGCTCGTGCTCGACCCGCTCGTGCCGGCCGACTGGGACTGGTTCGCCGCGGAGAACGTGCCGTACCACGGGCGGAACGTCACGGTCCTGTTCGACCGCGACGGCTCGCGCTACGGGGCGGGCTCCGGCCTGCGCGTCTACGTGGACGGCGAGCAGGCGCTGCGCGCGGACGCCGACGCGCTCTCCGAGGGCGCCGACCCGGTCGAGGTGCCGGTGCCGAGCGGCGAGCCGCAGCGTCTCCCCCACGCCGTCAACACGTCGGCGAACCCGCTCCGGAACGCCTACCCGCGCCCTGTCGCGTCGTACACGTGGCGGTACGACGACGCGTGGCGGGTCCTCGACGGCAAGGTCTGGTACGACGAGGTGCCGCAGAACACGCGCTGGTCCAACTACTCCTCGCCGAACGCCCGCGACTGGGTGGGCGTCGAGTTCGCCGAGCCGACGACGATCGGCGACGTCCGCTTCCACGGATACCAGGACGCCGACGCCGTCCAGCCCGCCGTCGGCTACGAGCTCGAGTACTGGGACGGCGCGGCCTGGCAGGTCGTCCCCGACCAGACGCGCGTGCCCGAGCAGCCCGTCGGCAACGGCCTGAACCGCATCACGTTCCCGCCGCTCGAGACGACGAGCTACCGCGTCACGTTCGACGCCGCGCCCGGGAAGTCCGTCGGGGTGACCGAGCTCGAGTCGTGGAGCCCCGTGTCACGGGCCGTCTCCGCGCGCGTCGAGGCCGCGGAGCCCGCCGTCGGGCGCGCCTCGCGCGTGGACGTGACCGTGTCGACGCGCGCGGACGCCGTCGCCGACGTCGAGGTCGCGCCCGACCTCCCGGCCGGCTGGACGGCCGTCGCCGTGGGCGAGGCGGGCCCGGTCGACCTCGGGGCGTGGGACCGCGCGACCCGGTCATGGGAGGTCATGCCCGGGTCCGACGCCGTCCCCGGCAGCGAGGCGCGGGTCGGCGCCGTCGTGCGCTGGGGCGGGTCGAGCGCTCCCGAGGAGACGCGCGCGACCACGACCACCCGGCTCGCGTTCGACCCGGACTGGTACGACGACGTCGTGCTGCACGACGACTTCGACGCCGACACCACGGCGGACTACGCGACCCTGCAGCCCTCCGGCGAGGCGCTGCCCGCCGTCGCGGCCGGGGACGGGGTGCTCGCCGCGACCGGAGACGCGCGCTACTGGGGGCTGTACGGCCACCGCACGGCCCGCGCGACGCCGTCGTCGGTGGTGGTCGCCGAGATCGGCGCGTTCTCCGGCGCGGGGACGCAGGAGGACTCGCTGTTCCTCGGTCTCGCCGCCGCGGACCGCACCTACGCGCTCGCCTGGTTCAACCACACGAACGTCGCGTCCGGCCTCGACTACGTCGGGGGCGCGGACGGGTCGTCGCCGTACTTCGGCATCCGGGGATACGGCCCCGGCGACCGGATCGCGCTCCAGGTGAACGGCGCGCGCGTCGACGTGTTCGCCGAGGAGGACGGCGAGTGGGCCTGGTACGGCGGCACGACGACCGGCGGCGCGCTCGACACGTCCGACCCCGACGTGCTCGCCGGGCTCCTGCCGACGATCGGCTTCCGTGCCGACCGTGGGACGGTGAGCATCGCGTCGTTCGAGGTGCGCTCCCGGTCCGCCGCGACGCCCGCGCCCGAGGTCGACGTCACCGCCGTCCCGCGCTGCCTCGCCGGCACGGCCTACGTCGCGGTCCGGGCGGCGTACGTCGGCACGGGCGGCGCCGGGGCGGGCGACCCGGTGGACGTCGAGCTCGTCACGCCGTTCGGGACGCGCACGGTCACGGGCGTCGCGCCGGGTGCCAACGCCTACCAGTCGTTCTCGGCGCGCGCCGCGTCGCTCGCGGCGGGCACGGCGACGGTCCGCGTGACCGACGCCGCAGGGACGGTCACCGAGCACACGGCGCCGTTCGCGGCCGTCACCTGCTGACCGCAGGGCCGATCCCACGGCCCTGACTCGTCGACCAGGCGGTCGTGGCTCGTCCTCGCTGCGGGACGAGCCACGACCGCCTGCTCGGCGGGTCGCGCGTCAGAAGAGGCGGGAGTCCACGTCGTCGACGCCGCGCATCGCGTCGTAGTCGAGGACGAGGCAGCCGATCCCCCGGTCCGTCGCGAGCACGCGCGCCTGGGGCTTGATCTCCTGCGCGGCGAACACGCCGCGCACGGGCGCGAGCAGCGGGTCGCGGTTGAGGAGCTCGAGGTAGCGCGTGAGCTGCTCGACGCCGTCGATGTCGCCCCGGCGCTTGATCTCGACCGCGACGGTCGCCCCGGTCGCGTCCTTGGCGAGGATGTCCACCGGGCCGATCGCGGTCGGGTACTCCCGGCGGACGAGCGTGTGGCCCGACCCGAGCAGCTCGATCTGCGCGGCGAGCATCTCCTGCAGGTGCGCCTCGACGCCGTCCTTGACCAGCCCCGGGTCGATGCCGAGCTCGTGAGAGCTGTCGTGCTGGACCTCGTGGAGCTCGATCTCGAGGCGGTCGTCGCTCTTCGCGTGCTGCACGGCCCAGACCTCGGTCACGCCGCGCTCGCGCGCCTCCTCGGACGGCTCGCGCACCGCGAGCGAGCACGGCGGGCTCATCCAGTTGAGCGGCTTGTACGACCCGCCGTCGGAGTGCAGCAGCACGCTCCCGTCGGCCTTGACGATGAGCACGCGTGTCGCGAGCGGCAGGTGCGCCGAGAGACGGCCGGTGTAGCGGGCGGAGCAGCGGGCGACGACGAGACGCATGAGGCAGGTCCTCCGGGTCGGTGGTGGGCGGTCCGGGTCGCGGCGTCAGCCCACGGGCGACGCCTCAGACGACGACGTCGCGGCGGCCGGGCGGCGCGGCCTCCAGCCAGGAGGCCAGCCCCTCGTACGCGGCGCGCGACATCGTGAGCTCGAAGTCCTGACCGTGGTACCGGCACCGGACGAGGTAGGTGTCGGGCCCGTCGCCGGCGAACGGCTCGCGGCCCGCGATGACGAGGTCGTAGCGGGACCACGTCCGGGCGGGGCGGATCGACACCGACCACAGCCGCCACCAGTCGATGCGGCCGACGCCGTAGTGCGCGATGCCCGCGACCCAGGGCGCACCGGCCGCACCCGCGCGCCGCGCCCCGCACTCGAACGAGCCGACGCGGTGGGACAGGGCGCGCAGACGCCACGCCCCCAGCCCGATCGCGAGAAGGACGAGGACGAGCAGTCCGATCGCGAGCCAGGCCAGGGGCGTCATGGTCGTGCGAAGGTCAGCGGGCCGGTACGGACTCGACCGAGTCCGCGACGATCGTGACCTGGTTCGAGTCGACGGAGAGGAACCCTCCGGAGACGCGCACGTCGAGGGTCTCGCCCTCGGCCACGATGCGCACCGACCCCTCGCGCAGCACGGAGAGCAGCGGCGAGTGGTCCGCGAGGATGCCGATCTCACCGTCCGCCGCGGGGGCCGTGACCCGCTGTGCGCGGCCCGACCAGATCTTGCGGTCCGCCGCCACGAGGTCGACGTTCAGCTGTGCCACGGGAACTCCTTCATGGGCGGTTCATGCCCGGTGTGGTGTCCGGGACGACGCCCGGCCCGCGTGCCGCGGTCCGGGTCCGGGTGCGACGCCCGCGGGGCCGGACCGACCGGCCCGGCCCCGCGCGTGCGTCGGATCAGGCGCCGTACTCCTGCTGGATGCGCGCCCAGTTGCGCTCGAGGTCCTCGAGGCCACCGATGTTGTAGAAGGCCTGCTCGGCGATGTGGTCGAACTCGCCGTCCGCGATCTTCTTGAACGCCTCGATGGTCTCGCTCAGCGGCACGGTCGAGCCCGCGACGCCGGTGAACTTCTCCGCCATGTAGGTGTTCTGGGAGAGGAACTGCTGGATGCGGCGCGCACGCGCGACGACCGTCTTGTCCTCCTCCGAGAGCTCGTCCACGCCGAGGATCGCGATGATGTCCTGGAGCTCCTTGTTGCGCTGCAGGATCGACTTCACGCGCGTCGCGACGTCGTAGTGCTCCTGGCCCACGTAGCGCGGGTCGAGGATGCGGCTCGTCGACGCGAGCGGGTCCACCGCCGGGTACAGACCACGCGAGGCGATCTCACGCGAGAGCTCGGTCGTCGCGTCGAGGTGCGCGAACGTCGTCGCCGGCGCCGGGTCGGTGTAGTCGTCCGCCGGGACGTAGATCGCCTGGAGCGACGTGATCGAGTGACCACGCGTCGAGGTGATGCGCTCCTGGAGCAGACCCATCTCGTCCGCGAGGTTCGGCTGGTAGCCCACCGCGGAGGGCATGCGCCCGAGCAGCGTCGACACCTCGGAGCCTGCCTGCGTGAAGCGGAAGATGTTGTCGATGAACAGCAGCACGTCCTGCTTCTTCACGTCGCGGAAGTACTCCGCCATCGTCAGCGCGGAGAGCGCGACGCGAAGACGCGTGCCCGGCGGCTCGTCCATCTGGCCGAAGACGAGGGCGGTCTTGTCGAAGACGCCCGCGTCCTCCATCTCGTGGATGAGGTCGTTGCCCTCACGCGTGCGCTCGCCGACGCCGGCGAACACCGAGACACCGCCGTGGTCCTGGGCGACGCGCTGGATCATCTCCTGGATGAGGACCGTCTTGCCGACGCCCGCACCGCCGAAGAGGCCGATCTTCCCACCCTGGACGTAGGGGGTCAGCAGGTCGATGACCTTGATGCCCGTCTCGAACATCGTGGTCTTCGACTCGAGCTGGTCGAACGCCGGGGGCTTGCGGTGGATCGGCCAGCGCTCGGTGATCTCGACCGTCTCGCCCGGAGCGGCGTTGAGCACGTCGCCCGTCACGTTGAAGACCTTGCCCTTGGTGACGTCGCCGACGGGGACGCTGATCGGCGCGCCCGTGTCCGTCACCTGGGCGCCGCGGACGAGGCCGTCGGTCGGCTTGAGGGCGATCGCGCGGATGAGCGAGTCGCCCAGGTGCTGGGCGACCTCGAGCGTGAGCGTGAAGGACTTCTCGCCCTCGCCCTGCGACGAGAGGTCGATCTCGACGGTCAGCGCGTTGTAGATGTCGGGGATGGCGTCCGCCGGGAACTCGATGTCCACGACGGGGCCGATCACACGAGCGACTCGGCCCACGCCGGGACCGCTGGAGTGCTCGACCTGTGCTTCCACGGTGGTGGCGGTCATTGCTGGCCTCGCTTCGCAGTGCCGGAGTGGTCCCCGGCGGTGTCGGTCAGGTTGTCGATGATGGTGCTGGCCGCGCGGGCCGTGCGGCCCGTCATGACGCCGCCAGGGCGTCGGCACCCGAGACGATCTCGCTGATCTCCTGGGTGATGTCCGCCTGACGCGCCTGGTTCGCCAGCCGCGTGTAGTTGCGGATGAGGTCCTCCGCGTTGTCCGTCGCCGTGTGCATCGCCCGCTGACGTGCCGCGAGCTCGGACGCCGCCGCCTCGAGGAGGCAGCTGAAGATCCGGCTGCGCACGTAGCGCGGGAGCAGCGCGTCGAGCACGGCCTCGGGCGAGGGCTCGAAGTCGTACAGCGGGAGCACGTCGTGCTTGCCCGCCGGGGCGACGCCCTCGACGACCTCGAGCGGGAGCATCCGCACGACGCGCGGGCGCTGCGTGACCATGTTGACGAACTGCGTGTACACGATGTGCAGCTCGCTCACGCCGCCCTCGGCGGCCGGGGCGAGGAACGCGCCCAGCAGGGCGTCCGCGATCTCCCCCGCGACCTCCGAGTTCGGCGCGTCCGACCCGTACGACCACGAGCCGGCGAGCTCGCGCCCGCGGAACGTGTAGTACGAGATGGCACGACGTCCGGCCGCGTAGAGCGCGACCTCCTTGCCCTCGGCCACGAGACGCTCGACGAGGCGCTCCGTCTCGCGGATGATCGACGCCGAGTACGCGCCGGCCATGCCGCGGTCGGACGCGACGACGAGCACCGCCACGCGGTTGGTGTCCGTGCGCTCGCTGGTCAGCGGGTGCTTCGTCGACGTGTGCGTCGCGACGGCCGAGACCGCCCGGGTGATCGCCCGGGCGTACGGCGACGCGGCGGCCGTGCGGTCGCGCGCCTTGCCGATGCGCGACGCAGCGATGAGCTCCTGCGCGCGGAACATCTTCTTGAGCGACTGCGTCGACTTGATCCGCTGCTTGTAGACGCGCTGGGATCCGGCCATGCTCAGGCCCTCTTCTGCCGGACGATCTGCTCCTGCTCGATCTCCGTCTCGGCCTCGTCCTCGGTGTCGCCGCCGACGAGCGGCGAGCCGTCACCCTTGAGGAAGCCGGAGCGGAACGCGTCGACCGCCGCGGCGAGCTGCGACTCGGTCTCGTCCTCGAGCTTGCCGGACTCGGCGATCGTCGAGAGGACGTCCGTGTTGCGGCGCAGGTGGTCGAGCAGCTCGGACTCGAAGCGACGCACGTCCTCGACCGGGACGTCGTCGATCTTGCCCTTGGTGCCGGCCCAGATGGACGCGACCTGCTCCTCGACCGGGAACGGCGAGTACTGGCCCTGCTTGAGCAGCTCCATGAGGACCGCGCCGCGCTGCAGCTGGCCGCGCGAGGCCGCGTCGAGGTCGGACGCGAACATCGCGAACGCCTCGAGCGCACGGTACTGGGCGAGCTCGAGCTTCAGCGTGCCCGAGACCTTCTTCATCGCCTTGACCTGCGCGTCACCACCGACGCGCGACACCGAGATGCCGACGTCGACGGCGGGGCGCTGGTCCGCGTTGAACAGGTCGGACTGGAGGAAGATCTGGCCGTCCGTGATGGAGATGACGTTCGTCGGGATGTACGCCGACACGTCGTTCGCCTTGGTCTCGATGACCGGCAGGCCCGTCATCGAGCCGGCGCCGAGCTCGTCGGAGAGCTTCGCGCAACGCTCGAGGAGGCGGGAGTGCAGGTAGAAGACGTCACCCGGGTACGCCTCGCGGCCCGGCGGGCGACGCAGCAGCAGCGACACCGCACGGTAGGCCTCGGCCTGCTTCGACAGGTCGTCGAACACGATGAGGACGTGCTTGCCGCCGTACATCCAGTGCTGGCCGATGGCCGAGCCGGTGTAGGGGGCGAGGTACTTGAAGCCCGCGGGGTCCGAGGCGGGAGCCGCGACGATCGTCGTGTACTCGAGCGCGCCGGCGTCCTCGAGCGCGCCGCGGACGGACGCGATGGTCGAGCCCTTCTGGCCGATCGCGACGTAGATGCAGCGGACCTGCTTGGTCGGGTCGCCCGACTCCCAGTTCGCCTTCTGGTTGATGATCGTGTCGATCGCGATCGCCGTCTTGCCCGTCTGGCGGTCGCCGATGATCAGCTGGCGCTGACCACGGCCGATCGGGATCATCGAGTCGATCGCCTTGAGACCGGTCTGGAGGGGCTCGTGGACCGACTTGCGGGCCATGACGCCGGGCGCCTGGAGCTCCAGGGCGCGGCGGCCCTCGGTCGCGACCTCGCCGAGGCCGTCGATCGGGTTGCCCAGCGGGTCGACGACGCGGCCGAGGTAGCCGTCGCCGACGGGGACCGAGAGGACCTCGCCCGTGCGACGGACCTCCTGCCCCTCCTCGATGCCGGTGAACTCGCCGAGCACGACGACACCGATCTCGCGGACGTCGAGGTTGAGGGCGAGACCGAGGGTCCCGTCCTCGAAGCGCAGCAGCTCGTTGGCCATCGCGCCCGGGAGACCCTCGACCTGGGCGATGCCGTCGGCGGCCAGGGTGACCCGGCCCACCTCCTCGGACACGGCGCCCTCGGGCTCGTAGGACTTCACGAAGCTGTCCAGAGCGGCCCGGATCTCCTCCGGCCGGATCGTCAGCTCAGCCATTGCTCTTCTCCTGTCGTGGCCGCACCTCGTGGTTCGGGTGCGGTCGAACGTTTGTCGGTTGTGCGGCCGGTGGCCGGCAGGACGGTCGTCGGTCGGAAGGGTCGGCTCGTCAGCTCACGAGACGTCGGCGCGCGTCGGCGAGCCGGGAGAGCACGGTGGAGTCCACGACGTCGGCGCCCACCTGGACGCGGAGCCCGCCGAGCACGGCCGGGTCCACCGTCACGTTGAGCTGCACCGCGCGGCCGTAGGCCCGCTCGAGCAGCGTCGCGAGACGGTCGAGCTGGACCTGCGTGAGCACCGTGGCCGACGTGACCGAGGCGACGAGACGCTGCCGGCGCTCGGCCGCGATCTCCCCGATCCAGCCCAGCGTCGGGACGAACCGGCGACCGCGCAGCGCGCGCGTCGCGTGGACCGCGAGCACCTCGGTGACCGTGTCGACCTTGCCGTCGAGCAGCGCGTGCAGGAACGCGGCGCGACGCTCGGGGTCGGTCGTGTCGTCGGAGAGGACCTGTCGCGCCTCGCGCTGCCCGACGAGCGCGCGCGACGTCCGGAACAGCTCGTCCTCGACCTTCTCCAGAGCACCGCGGGCCTCGGCCGACGCGAGGACCGCGTCCAGGCCCAGGCGCTCGGTCGCGTCCGCGAGGTCACCCTCGCGGGTCCAGCGCGACCGGACGAGACCGGCCACGAGGTCCACGACCCGCTCGTCGAAGCCCGACGCGAGGACGGCGGTCACGAGGGCCGCCTTGTCCGCGCCGGACCGCGACGGGTCCGCGAGCGAGCGCCGCAGCGGCGCGGACTCGTCGAACGCCGCGGTGACCGCGAAGAGCTGCTCGCCCAGCGCCAGCGCGCCCTCGCCCGCCGAGCGCAGGACCGGCTCGAACCGGTCCCGCGCCTGCGTCAGGGACTCGCCGCTCGTTCCGCGCATCAGCGCTCCTCGGAGGCCGTGCCCGCCGCGCTCGCCGCCGCGGGACCCACGGCCTCGAGCTCGTCGAGGAAGCGGTCGACGACGCGGCTCTGGCGCGCCGAGTCGGCGAGCGACTCGCCGACGATCTTCGAGGCGAGCTCCGTCGCGAGCAGACCGACGTCGTTGCGCAGCGAGACCGCGGCCTGCTGGCGCTCGGCCTCGATCTGGCGGTGCGCCGTCTCGACGATGCGCGCGGCGTCGTCCGACGCCTTCGCCCGCAGGTCCGAGACGATGGCCGTGCCCTCGGCACGCGCCTCCTCGCGGATCTTCGCCGCCTCCGTGCGCGCCTCCTGGAGCTGCTGGTGGTACTCCGCCAGCGCCGCCGCGGCCTCCGCCTGGGCGGACTCCGCCTTGGCGAGGCCACCCTCGATCTTCGCGGTGCGCTCGTCGAGCACCGCCTGGAACTTGGGCAGGACGGCCTTGTAGAAGACGATCGCGATGACGACGAGGACGACCGCCGACCAGAGCAGGTCGTAGCCGGCCGGCAGGAAGAGGTCGATCCCCTCCGGCTCCTCCGTCTGCGCCACCAGCGAACCGGCGGCGCTCGTCAGCGCCGACATCACGCCGCGGGGAAGAGGAAGCCGGCGACGAGACCCAGCAGGGCGAGGAGCTCGACGAACGCGACACCGAGGAACATGGTGGCGCGGAGCTGGCCGGCGACCTCAGGCTGGCGGGCGATGCCCTCGATGGTCTTGCCGATGAGGATACCGAGGCCGATGCCCGGGCCGATCGCGGCGAGGCCGTAGCCGACCGAGTTGAGGTTACCGGTGACCTCGGCGAGGGTGGTGACGTCCACGATGGGTGTTCCTTCCGTTGGGCGCCGGCCCTGGGTGGTCCGGCGTCGCGTGGGTTGATGCGTCTGGAGCGAGCTGGTGGTGCGAGCGGCGAGGCGCGCCGACCGTCAGGTCAGTGCTCTTCCTCGAGCGACATGTTGATGTAGACCGCGGCGAGCAGGGCGAAGATGTACGCCTGCAGCGCGGCGACCAGGATCTCGAAGAGCGTGAAGGCGAAGCCGCCGGCCAGGCTGAGGACCCCGAGCGCCTTCATCGCGGGAGCCGCCTCGAAGAAGAAGTACTGCGTGGCCGCGAAGCACAGGACGAGCATGATGTGCCCGGCGACCATGTTGGCGACGAGACGGATGGCCAGCGAGGCCGGCCGGATGATGAGGATCTGGAGCAGCTCGATCGGCGTGACGATCAGGTAGATCGGCGCCGGGATCCCCGGGGGGAAGAGGTTGCTCTTGAGGTAGCCGCCGAGGCCGTGCTTCTTGATGCCGACGTACCAGTAGGTCACGAAGACCCAGAGGGCGAGGAGCAGCGGGATGCCGATCCGGGCGGTGCCGGCCATGTTGAGGCCGGTGATGATGCCCGTGATGTTGAACGCGAGGATCGCGCAGAAGATCGTCGTGATCATGGGCACGAAGCGCTTCGCGTTCTCCTTGCCCATGATCTCCTCGACGACCTGCACGCGCACGAAGTCGAGGATCATCTCGATGGCGTTCTGGAACCGGCCGGGGACGAGCTTCGCGCGGCGCGCCGCGATGACGAAGATCGACAGCAGGACGATCGTCGCGACGACGCGGACGATCCAGATGCGGTCGATCTGGAAGATCGTGCCCTCGAAGAGGATGGCCGGCGGGAAGAAGTCGGCGATCGACGGCGCGTGGAAGCCACCTTCGCTCTCGGAAGCAGCGAGGAGCACGGGGGTCGCAAGCGTGGACAGGGTGGACTCCCAATGGTCGTGTGGTCCGGGCAGCCGTCACTCGTTGGTGGGCACGCCGTCGGACCTGGCCGTCATGGATTCGCCAGTAGCCTAACGTATGGATCGGCGTGCTCACGCCGATCTGGCGGCGCTTGTGACATTTTGCTCATGCGCTCCGGGCAACTGGTCCCTGGCCCGGGCGCCGCCCACCTGGTAGGGGCGTGGTCGGTCAGCGGGCGTCGGGCTCGACGTACGGGATCCGCCCCCTGCTCACGGCCCGGTAGTCGAGCACCGCGGAGCCGACGACGCCGACGAGCAGGACCCCGGCGAAGACCCACCGGTCGTAGAAGTCCATGCCGCGCAGGACCACGAGGATGACGATGAGCACGACCATCTTCGCGAGCCAGCTCCCCATGACGACCGCCGCGGTCGTCGTCGGGCTCGCGTCCACCGTGCGCAGCATCGCCCAGACCGTGGTCGCCGAGAAGAGCAGCGCGACGCCGACGCCCAGGAGCGCGCCCCACACTCCCGGCAGCCCGGCGACGAGCGCACCGATCGCGACGCCGAGGACCGTGAGCGCGCCCAGCAGCACGAGGACGTCCCGCAGCGCGGTCCGGAAGACCGCGCGCACGGCCTGGCCGTGCGGGCCGATCGTCTGCTCGGCGGGCTGCCCGCCGTCCGGCTGGGCGGGATCGGGCTGGCTCGTGGTCATCTCAGGGCTTCCTTCGGCGGTGTCGTGACGGCGGGCGCGGCCGACGGGGCGGCCGGGCTCGGGTCGTCGTCGGAGGTGGTGGTCGTGACGGGCACGGACGACGTCGTGGTCGCGGCGTCGTCGTCCAGGAACCGGCCACGCGTGCGCAGCGGGCCGAGGGTGAGGACCGCGGCGATCAGGACGGCGACGGCGAGGCCCACGGCGACGCCGTGCCAGTGCCACTGCACCAGCGCGACGGCGGCGAAGGCGAACACCGCCGTCCAGACGTAGAGGATGAGCACGGCGCGCCGGTGCGAGTGCCCGATCGCGAGCATCCGGTGGTGCAGGTGCATGCGGTCCGGGTGGAACGGCGACTTCCCCCGCGCGACGCGGCGCACCACCGCCATGCCCATGTCGAGCAGGGGCAGGAGGATCACCGCGAGCGGCAGCAGGATCGGGATGAAGGCCGGGATCTGCTGCGCGCCGGAGAGCGCGTCGGTCTCGATCTTGCCGGTCACGACGATCGCCGCGGCCGACATGACGAGCCCGAGGACCATCGAGCCCGAGTCCCCCATGAAGATGCGCGCGGGATGGAAGTTGTGCGGCAGGAAGCCGACGCAGATGCCGACGAGCGCGGCGATCACGAGCGTCGCGAGGCTCGAGTAGTCGTCGGCGCTCGCCTTCTGCGTGAGCACGTACGAGTAGACGAAGAACGCCGTGCCGCCGATCGCGACGAGCCCCGCGGCCAGGCCGTCCAGGCCGTCGACGAAGTTGACCGCGTTCATCGCGACGACCACCACGAGGATCGTCGCGGCGAGCTGGAGTCGCGAGGACCAGATGAGCTGCTGGTCCCCGATCCCGAGGGGCAGCCGGTACAGGACGACGCCCTGCGTGGCCATCAGCCCCGCCGCCAGCACCTGCCCCGCGAGCTTCGTCATCCAGTCGAGGTCCCAGATGTCGTCGGCGATCCCGAGCACGCAGACGATCGCCGCCCCGCCCACGATCCCCCAGATCCGCGGGTCGGCCACGAGCCGGCCCGCGACCTCGCCGACGAACACACTCTCGAGGAACGGCATCTGCGACGCGAAGACGACCGCCACCACGAGGCCCAGCAGCATCGCGAGGCCGCCGAGGCGGGGGGTCGGGATCGTGTGGACGTCGCGGTCGCGCACGGCGGTGATCGCACCGGTGCGCAGCGCGACCCAGCGCGCGAAGGGCGTCGTGAGGAACGTCACCACGGCGGCGACGAGCATCACGAGCAGGTAGACCCTCACCCGCCGTTCGCCTCCGGCTCCCCGGCGTCGTCGGCGGTCTGGGCGTCGGCGGGCGGGTCGTCCGGGCCCGCGACGTCCGCGACCTCGCGGAGGCGGTCGAGCGTGACCGCGCCCTGGCGCACGACGCGCAGCGTGTCGGACGTCGCGTCGACGATGGTCGACGCCACCCCGCCGGTCGCCGCGCCGCCGTCGAGGTAGACCGCCACGGCCTCGCCGAGCTGTGCCCGCGCGTCGTCGACGTCGAGGGCCGCGGGACGTCCGGTCGCGTTCGCCGACGACACCGCGAGCGGGCCCGTGCGGCGCAGGAGCGCGAGCGCCGCCGGGTGGTCGGGCATGCGCAGCGCGACGGTCCCGTGCGTCTCCCCCAGGTCCCAGGCCAGCGAGGGCTGCGCCCGCAGGATGATCGTGAAGCCTCCGGGCCAGAAGGCCTCGACGAGGCGGCGCGCGGCGTCGGGCACGTCGGTGGCGAGTCCGTCGAGCGTGCGCGCGTCGGGCACGAGCACGGGCGGCGGCATGTGCCGGCCGCGGCCCTTGGCCGCGAGGAGCGCGGCGACGGCCTCGGCGTCGAACGCGTCGGCGCCGATGCCGTAGACGGTGTCGGTGGGCAGCACGACGAGGCCACCGCGGGAGATCGCGTTGACCGCCTCGTCGATGCCGGCGCCCCAGGTGTTCGGGTCGGTCACGGGGTGGACGGAGCTCACGGGTCCATCCTTCCACGCTCGGGGGCGGGCTCCGGGTCACCGGCGTGCTCGGGTCCCGAGCGCCGGGCCACGACCATGCGGTCGCGTCCCGTGAGGTCGACGACGGTGCGGACGTCGACGAACGCGCCGGTCGCCGCGACCATGTCCCGCGCGGCGGCGGCCTGGACCTCGGCGTGCTCCATGACGTAGAGGCCGCCGGGACGCAGGAGCCGCGCGGCCGCGGCCGTGATCCCCCGCGGCACCTCGAGACCGTCGGGCCCGAGGCCGTAGAGCGCCACGCCGGGGTCGTGGTCGGCCACCTCGGGGTCGCGCGGGACGGCCCCGGGGGGCACGTACGGCGGGTTGGACACGACGACGTCGACCACGCCGTCGAGACCACCGTCGGCGGCGGGCCCGGCGAGCGCCGTGCGGGCGTCGCCCCGCACCAGGCGCACGACGACGCCGCTCGCCTCCCGCACGGCCGTCACGTTCCGCTCGGCCCAGGCGTGGGCGGCGGCGTCGAGCTCGACCGCGTGCACGTCGGTCCCGGCGACCTCCGTCGCGACGGCGAGCGCGATCGCCGCCGAGCCGGTGCACAGGTCGACGACGGTCGCGCGCCCCGTTCCGGCCACGACCGCGCGGGCCTCGTCGACGGCGACCTGCGCGACCTGCTCGGTCTCCGGCCGCGGGACGAAGACGCCCGGTCCGACGGCCAGCTCGAGGTGCCGGAACGGCGCGGTGCCCACGAGGTGCTGGAGCGGCACGCGCTGCGCGCGCCGGGCGACGAGCTGCGCGAGGGCGGGCGCGACGTCGTCCGGCACGGGCGTGCCGAGGACCGCGCGACGGGCCACCTCGGCGCGGGGCACCGCGAGGGCGTGGGCGAGCAGGAGCTCGGCGTCCGCGCGCGCCGAGGGCACCCCGGCGGCGTCGAGGACGGCCGCCGCCCAGCGCAGCCAGGCCGAGGTGCCGCCGTCCGACGGCGGGGTCGGACCGAGCGGCTCAGGCATCGCCGGCGCTCGCGAGACGCGCCGCCTCGTCGGCCTCGACCGCCGAGCGCACGACCGGGTCGAGGTCGCCGTCGAGCACCTGGTCGAGGTTGTACGCCTTGTACCCGGTGCGGTGGTCCGCGATGCGGTTCTCCGGGAAGTTGTAGGTGCGGATGCGCTCGGAGCGGTCGACGGTGCGGACCTGGGAGCGGCGCAGGTCGGCGGCCTCGGCGGCGGCAGCCTCCTGCTGGGCGGCGAGCAGGCGCGCGCGCAGGACGCGCATCGCCTGCTCGCGGTTCTGGAGCTGCGACTTCTCGTTCTGCATCGACACGACGATGCCGGTCGGCAGGTGCGTGATGCGGACGGCGGAGTCGGTGGTGTTGACGGACTGCCCGCCCGGGCCGGACGAGCGGTAGACGTCGATGCGCAGGTCGTTCGGGTCGATCTCGACCTCGCCCGCGTCCTCGACCTCGGGGAAGACGAGCACCCCGGCCGCCGACGTGTGGATCCGTCCCTGCGACTCGGTCACGGGGACGCGCTGGACCCGGTGCACGCCGCCCTCGTACTTGAGGTTCGCCCAGACGCCGTCCGCGGGGTCGGACGGCGTGCTGCGCGCCTTGACCGCCACCTGGACGTCCTTGAAGCCGCCGAGGTCGGAGTCGGTCGACTCGAGGACCTCCGTCTTCCAGCCGCGTCGCTCCGCGTACCGCAGGTACATGCGCAGCAGGTCCCCCGCGAACAGCGCCGACTCCTCGCCGCCCTCGCCCGCCTTGATCTCGAGGATGACGTCGCGGCCGTCGTCCGGGTCGCGCGGGACGAGCACGCGGCGCAGGCGCTCGCGCGCCTCCTCCTCGGCGGCGCGCAGTCCGGGGAGCTCCGCGGCGAACGCCTCCCCGTCCTCCCCGCCGAGGGTCGCGAGCTCCGCGGCGGCCTCGGCGTCGTCGCTCGCCTCGCGCCACGCGCGGTACGCGCCGACGACCTGGTTGAGCTCGGCGTAGCGCCGCCCCAGCGTGCGCGCGCGGCCCGCGTCGGCGTGGACGGCGGGGTCGGCGAGCTGGGTCTCGATGTCGGCGTGCTCGGCCAGCAGCGGCTCGACGGCGGCGAACGACTCGGTCACGGACGGCTCCTCGGTGACGGGCGGGTCGCGGTCGTCGGCGGGAGGCGCGACCGCGCGAGGATCGGGAGGATCTCTCGGGCAAAGCAACAGCGCCGGTGGTCCGACCTCGCCGACTGCCCCTGGAGAGGTTGTCGGGATCGGACCACCGGCGCTGCGGTGTCGCTACTTGTCGGCGGCCTTCTTGCCGTAGCGGGCCTCGAAGCGGGCCACACGGCCACCGGTGTCGAGGATCTTCTGCTTGCCCGTGTAGAACGGGTGGCAGGCGCTGCACACGTCGGAGCTGATCTTGCCCGACGCCTCGGTGCTGCGCGTCACGAAGGTGTTCCCACAGGTGCAGGTCACCTCGGTGACGACGTACTCGGGGTGGATACCAGACTTCACGGTTTTCTCCTTGGGGTGACGTCTCCGGGTCAGGTGCGGCGACCGCACCTGTGAACCGGCGACACGCGGCCTGACGGACGCAGGCCGACGAACCATTGTGCCAGAACGCGCGGGCGCCCCGAGAACTTCCCGGGGCCGCCCGCCGTCGGCTCCTGCCGGCCGACCGTCAGATCGTGCGGCCGACGTTCTCGTCGTCCGCGAGACCGCCGGGCGTCGTCTTCTGGACGTGGAGCAGGAACTCGACGTTCGTCTGGGTCTTCTTGAGCTGGCCGAGCAGCAGCTCGATCGCCTGCTGCTGGTCGAGCGCGCCCATCACGCGGCGGAGCTTGTAGACGATCTTCAGCTCGTCCGGCGACAGGAGGATCTCCTCGCGGCGCGTGCCGGACGCGTTGACGTCCACGGCCGGGAAGATGCGCTTGTCGGCGAGGTTGCGGGACAGGCGGAGCTCCATGTTCCCCGTGCCCTTGAACTCCTCGAAGATGACCTCGTCCATCTTGGAGCCCGTCTCCACGAGCGCCGAGGCGAGGATCGTCAGCGAGCCGCCGTTCTCGATGTTGCGGGCCGCGCCGAAGAACCGCTTGGGCGGGTAGAGCGCGGACGCGTCCACACCACCGGACAGGATGCGGCCCGAGGCGGGCGCCGCGAGGTTGTAGGCACGCGACAGGCGGGTCAGCGAGTCGAGGAGCACGACGACGTCCTGGCCGAGCTCGACCAGGCGCTTCGCGCGCTCGATCGCGAGCTCGGCGACGATCGTGTGGTCGGACGCGGGGCGGTCGAACGTCGAGGCGATGACCTCGCCCTTCACCGTCCGCTCCATATCCGTGACCTCTTCGGGCCGCTCGTCCACGAGCACCACCATGAGGTGGACCTCGGGGTTGTTGGCCGTGATCGCGTTCGCGATCTGCTGCATGATGATCGTCTTGCCGGCCTTGGGCGGCGCGACGATGAGGCCGCGCTGACCCTTGCCGATCGGCGCGACGATGTCGATGACGCGCGGCGTCAGGCGCGTGGCCTCGGAGTTCTCGAGGCGCAGGCGCTCCTGCGGGTACAGGGGCGTGAGCTTGGTGAACTCGGGACGCTGGCGCGCCTCCTCGGGCGACATGCCGTTGACCGAGTCCAGGCGGACGAGCGCGTTGAACTTCTGGCGCGCCGTGTTGCCCTGGTTCTCGCCCTCGCGCGGCTGGCGCACCGCGCCGGTGACGGCGTCACCGCGGCGCAGGCCGGCCTTCTTCACCTGGCCGAGCGAGACGTAGACGTCGTTCTGGCCCGGCAGGTACCCGCTCGTGCGCACGAACGCGTAGTTGTCGAGGATGTCGAGGATGCCGGCGACGGGGAGCAGGACGTCGTCCTCGTTGACCTCGATGTCGTCGAGGCCCGCGAGGTCCGGTCCCTGGCGGTTGCGGCCACGCTTGCGGTCGCGCTCGCGGCCGCGGTCGCGACCCCGGCGGCGTCGGCCGCCGCGCTCGTCGTCCAGCAGCTGGCGGTCGTCCCGCCGGTCGCCCTGACGCTCGCCGCGACCCTGGCCACCGCTCTGCTGCTCACGCTGCGGGGCGCCGCCCTGCTGGTCGCGCTGGCGCTCGCCGCCCTGCTGGTCGCGCTGACGGTCGGCGCGCGTCGCGTCGCCGTCGCCCTCGCCGTTCCGGGGTGCGCCGGCGCCGCGACCCGCACGGCGCGAGCCGCGCTCGCCCGTGACGAGGCCGACCGCCGCGGCGGCGCGCGCGGCGCGCTCGTCGGCGGACTCGTTCGAGGTGTCGCGCGTGCGCACGCCCTGCTCGCCGAGCGCCTCGGCGACCGCGGCGGCGGCCTCCGAGCGGGAGTCACGACGACCGTCGCGACGCTCGCCGCGCTGTTCCGTGCGCTGCTCGTCGGCACGCACGGGCAGGTCGAGCACGGGGGCGGCCGTCCGCTCCTCGCGGCTCGCGGCCGACGGCGCGTACTGGCGCGCCGTCGCGGCGCTGTCGGTGGTGGCCGCCGGGCTCGCGGCGGGACGCTCGGCGCGGCGGCTGCGGCCGCGCCCGGAGGCGGCGGGCGCCTCGCTCGTCTCACGGCCCGAGGCGTTCGCCCCGTCCGTGTCGCGCCGCGGCGCGGCGGGGCGCTCGGAGGCGCTCTGCTCGCCGGTGCGGGCGCGGATGACGTCCACAAGATCGCCCTTGCGCATCTTGGACGTGCCCTTGACCCCGAGCTGCGAGGCGAGCGCCTGCAGCTCCGGGAGGCGCAGCGTGGAGAGCGCGCCGGTCCGGGCGGTCCCGCCGGCAGCGGCCGAACCGGTCGCGCTGCTCGTGGCGGTGTCGATGGTGTCTGTCACGAAGGACCCTTCCCCCTCGTTTGCGCCCGCCGCTCAGAGGGCGGGCCGCGGGTGGTCGACGCCCGGCCGTGACGGCCGGTGCGTAGGTGTCGCCACGCGTCAGTGGTACGACGACGTCATCTGACGCGGGGCTGGATTGCCTTCTCTCGGACTGCTCGGTCGCAGCACACCCGGTGGATGAGAGCGCGCTCTGCGGGCGGACGTACTGGTGCGAGAGCGTGACCGAAGGCTGGAATCATCCTAGCACCGGCGCGACCGAGGTCAGAGCCGTTCGGCCACGACGCCCCGCGTGTCGACGTCGAGGCGGCGCACGGCCCAGTCGGCGGTCCCCCCGACGAGGGAGTCCGCGACGCGCGCGACCTCCTCCAGCCCGTCGGCCGCCGAGAGCACGAGGACGGTCGGGCCGGCTCCCGAGACGGTCGCCGCGAGGCCGCGGGCGCGCAACGCCTGGACGAGCTCGAACGACGACGGCATGACGTCCGCCCGGTACGCCTGGTGCAGACGGTCGTCCGTGGCGTCGAGCAGCAGGTCGGGCCGCCGGGTGAGCGCCTCGACGAGGAGCGCGGCGCGCCCGGCATTGAAGGCGGCGTCGGCGTGCGGCACCTGGGCCGGGAGCACGCCCCGCGCCCGGCTGGTCGCGAGCCGCGCCGAGGGCACGAGCACGGTCGCGCGCAGCTCGGGGTGCACGTCGAGCCGCACCGCGCGGGCGCCCGCCTCGGACCCGGCGTCCCACGCCACGGTGGCACCGCCCAGGAGCGCGGGCGCCGCGTTGTCCGGGTGCCCCTCGATGGCGGTCGCGAGGTCGAGGGCCACGTCGTCGTCGAGCACCGACGGGTCGGCGACGAGCGCCCGCGCGGCCACGATGCCCGCGACGACGGCCGCCGCCGAGGACCCGAGGCCGCGCCCGTGCGGGACGCGGTTCACGCAGGTCAGGTGCAGGCCCGTCTGCGGAGCGCCCGCGACGTCGAGCGCGGCCCGCAGGGCACGCACCACGAGGTGGGACGCGTCGCCGGGCACCTCCCCCGCGCCCTCTCCCTCGACGTCGACGACCACGTCGTCGCTCGCGAGCGCACGCACCTCGAGCACGTCGTGGAGAGCGAGCGCCAGCCCCAGCGCGTCGAAGCCGGGGCCGAGGTTGGCGCTCGTCGCCGGGACGCGCACCCGCACGTGGTCCGCGCCGAGCTGCATCAGTCGAGCCCGAGGGCGTCGGCGATGGACACGACGTCGGCGCTCACGCGCGTCGGGGTGACCTCGCTCCCGTCGAGCGTGCGCAGCGCCCACTGCGGGTCCTTGAGCCCGTGGCCCGTGACCGTGACGACGATGCGCGCGCCCGCGGGGACGAGCCCGCGCTCGGCGCGCGAGAGGATCCCGGCGACACCGGCCGCCGACGCGGGCTCGACGAACACGCCGACCTCGCTCGACAGGACCCGGTGGGCCGCGAGGATCTGCTCGTCCGTGACGGCCTCGATGACGCCGCCCGACTCGTCGCGCGCCGCCTCGGCGAGCTCCCACGACGCGGGGTTCCCGATGCGGATCGCGGTCGCGATCGTCTCCGGCTCGGTGATCGGGTGGCCCGCGACGATCGGCGCGGCGCCCGCGGCCTGGAAGCCCCACATCTGCGGGACGTGCGTGGACACGGCCGGCAGCCCCTCGCCCGCGTGCCCCGGCGCGCCCTGGCCCGCGTACTCGCGGAAGCCCTTCCAGTACGCGGTGATGTTCCCCGCGTTGCCGACGGGCAGCGCGTGGATGTCGGGCGCGTCGCCCAGCGCGTCGACGATCTCGAACGCGCCGGTCTTCTGGCCCTCGATCCGGTCGGGGTTCACCGAGTTGACGAGCTCGACCGGGTAGGAGTCGGCGAGCTTGCGCGCGGCGACGAGGCAGTCGTCGAAGTTGCCGTCGACCTGGAGCAGGCGCGCGCCGTGCGCGATCGCCTGGCTGAGCTTGCCCATCGCGATCTTGCCGTCCGGGACGAGCACGGCGCACGTCATCCCGGCGCGCACGGCGTACGCGGCGGCCGACGCCGACGTGTTGCCCGTGGACGCGCACACGACCGCCCGCGCGCCGCGGCCCGCGGCCGCGGAGATCGCCGTCGTCATGCCGCGGTCCTTGAAGGACCCCGTGGGGTTCATGCCCTCGACCTTGACGAAGACCTGCGCGCCGGTGCGCTCCGAGAGCGCCGGGGCCTCGACGAGCGGCGTGCCGCCCTCGCCGAGCGTGACGATCCGCTCGGCGACGTGCGCCGGCAGACGGTCGCGGTACTCGGAGATGATGCCTCTCCACTGGTGGGCCATCAGGCTCCCTCGACTCTCAGGACGGACGTGATCGTGCGGACGGGCTCGAGCTCGGCGACCGCCGCGACGGTCGCGGACAGCGCCGACTCCGGCGCCGCGTGCGTGGTGATGAGGAGCTCGGCGACCCCGGGCTCCGCGACGCCCGCACCGCCCGGTGCCGCGGGCTGGCGGACGGCCTCGATGGAGACGTCGTGCTCGGCGAGCGCGTGCGCGACCTGCGCGAGCACGCCCGGGCGGTCGTCGACGTCGAGGCGCACCTGGTAGCGGGTCACGGCCGCGCTCGCCGGGAGGATCGCGAGCTCGGCGTAGGTGGACTCCTGCGGGCCCTTGCCCCCGAGCACGCGGTGGCGCGCGGCCGAGACCACGTCGCCCAGGACCGCCGACGCCGTGGGCGCGCCGCCGGCGCCCCGCCCGTAGAACATGAGCTCGCCCGCGGACTCCGCCTCGACGAACACCGCGTTGAACGACCCGCGGACGTTCGCGAGGGGGTGCGACGTCGGCACGAGCGCCGGGTGCACGCGCACCGAGACGCCGGCCGACGCGCCCACCGCGGCGCCCTCGCGCCGCTCCGCGATGGCGAGGAGCTTGATGACGTGGCCGGTCTGCGCCGCCCACGCGACGTCGTCGGCGGTGACGGACATGATGCCCTCGCGCGCGACGTCGTCGAGGGAGACGCGGGTGTGGAAGGCGAGGCTCGCGAGGATCGCGGCCTTGGCCGCGGCGTCGTAGCCCTCGACGTCGGCCGTCGGGTCCGCCTCCGCGTAGCCGAGGTCCTGCGCCTCCTTCACGGCCTCCTCGAGGTCCATGCCGGTCGTGGCCATCTGGTCGAGGACGTAGTTGGTCGTCCCGTTGACGATGCCGAGCACGCGGCGCACGCGGTCGCCCGCGAGCGACTCGCGCACCGGGCGCACGATGGGGATCGCGCCCGCGACGGCGGCCTCGAAGTAGATGTCGACGCCGGCCGCGTCGGCGGCCTTGTAGAGCGTCGGTCCGTCCTCGGCGAGCAGCGCCTTGTTCGCCGTGACGACGGCGGCGCCGGCGTCGATCGCGCGCAGCAGGAGCGACCGGGCGGGCTCGATGCCGCCCATGACCTCGACGACGATGTCGGCGCGCGCGACGAGATCCTCCGCGTCCTCGGTCAGGAGCGAGCGGTCGACCGACGCGGCGCGCGGCGCGGCCGCGTTCCGTACCGCGATCCCGACGAGCTCGAGGCGGGCGCCCACGCGCGAGGCGAGGTCGTCCGCCTGCTCCGTCAGCAGCCGCGCGACCTGGGTGCCGACGACGCCGCACCCCAGCAGGGCGACGCGCAGGGGCGGGTGGGACTCGGCGGCAGGGGGCACGACGGACCTTCCTCGGGGACGGGCGGGCGAGCTCCCGGGCCCGGGACCGGTCACGGGTGACCGGTGCCGCGCCGTCGCGCGGGGCGACGGGTCGGGCGTGGGAGCGGCAGCGACAGGATACGTGTCCACCCCTCGCGACGGCGCCGCCCGACCACGTGTCGGACCACCGCGGGAGTCAGGCCTCCGGTTCGCGGCCGCCGCGCTCCGCGAGCGTCTGCGCGCGGCCCTCGGCGCGGGCGCGTTCCAGGGCTTCCTCGAGCTGGTCGGTGGTCAGCGCGGACGGGTCCGGCGCGGCGGCACCCGCCTCCGGGGCGGGGTCCGCCCCCGAGCTCTCCGGGACCGCGCCCGAGGTCGAGGTCGCGGGGCCGGCCGCCCGGCCGCCGCCCGCGGCGGCCCTCGCGGCCCGACGACGACGGAGCGCGGCGACGAGCGCCGGGCCGCGCAGCGCGACGAGCAGCACCAGACCGACGAGCGCGAGAGCGGCCCACGGGACCGCCCAGGTCTGCGCGCCGCCGTCGTCGCTCGCCGTCGCTCCCCCGCCGATCCCGACGGCTGTGGCGGTGACGGTCACCGAGGCGTCGGCGCGGCCCAGGGGTCGCACCCCGGTCACGGCGACCTCGCGCTCGAGCGCCGAGCCGGGGAGCAGCTCCGGCAGCTCACCGTCACCCCCGGTGATGGTCGCCCAGCCGAACGGCCCGGTCACGGTGACGGACTCGGCCGGCACGACGCGCGCGTTCCCCGTGTTGGTCAGGGTGTACCGCACGGTCGCTGACGACGTGCCGAAGGGGTTCGCGACGTCGTGGTGGACCACCTCCACGTCGCTCACCTCGACCGTCGGGGCCAGGGCACCCTCGACGCGCGCGTGCACGCGCAGCGCCAGACGCCGGTCGAGCGCGACGGTGGACGCGGACGCCTGCTGGACGAGGGAGGTGATGACCCCGGCGGAGTGGTCGCCGGGCGAGGCGTCGTCGGGCACGGTGATCGTGAACGGGACGTCGAGGGACTGGCCAGGGTCGACCGTGACCGTGCCGGCCCCCAGGGCGATCCACGACCCGAGGTCCGAGGACGTCTCCCCGGCGGGGAGCAGGTCGAGCTGCCCGGACGTCGTCGTGAACGCGTCGGCGGCGTAGGTGCGCAGCTCGAGGCGCTGCGCGGAGTGGTTGGTCAGGACGACGGTGTCGGAGATCGTGTCTCCGCGTCCGACGGCGTAGGAGAAGTTGGGCCGGTCGGTGCCGTGGTCGTTGTCGGCGGGCAGCAGACCCCAGCTCAGGTCGCCCGTGGTGTCCCCCGCGAGGGCGGAGACCACGGGCGCCACGGGCACCGTGGGCACCTCGCCCCCCGCCCGCGCCGCCCCGGCAGGGACGAGCGCGAGCAGGGCGGCGAGCGCACCGACGAGCGCCGCCGCGCCCCGTGCGGGGCGGTGCGTACGGACGGGGGCGGCGGCGTCTCGGTTCATCGGTCCGGTCAGCCCACCGCGGTGAGGGTCAGGATGCCGGTGTAGTCCCCGGCCCCCGTGTCGAGCGGCAGGCGCAGGTCGATCGCGGCCTCGGCCTGGACCGAGCCCTTCGGGTGGCCGGCAGGAGCCGACGCGAGCGTGGAGGACGCCTTGAGGCCCTCGCCCTCGCCCGCGACGACGACGCGGCCGTTGCCCGCGCCCACCGTGTTGTCCCCGGCGAGCGCCGGGCCCCAGCCGAGGTACTTGCCGGAGAACGTCTTGCTGCCCGACGCGAAGTCGCTCACGGACCCGTTGATCGCCCACGCAGGCTGGCCCGCGCGCGTGTCGGTGATCGTCACCTTCGGCAGCACGCCGCTCGCGACGAACGAGCCGTCGCGCACGGTCGCGGTGCCGAGGCTCACGGCCGGGGTACCGCCCTCGATCGTCCAGACGAACTCGCCCGGCTCCTCGGGCTCCTCGACCTCGGGCACGGTCACGTCGATCGGCACGTCGCCCTCGCCGGGCTCCTCGGGCTCACCCGGACCACCCGGGTCGACGGGGCCGGCGTCGACCGCGTAGGTGACGTCGATCGGCAGGGCCGGCTTGAGGTCCTGCATGCCGCCGCAGCCGGTCGAGTAGAAGTGCGGGCGGACGCTGCCCGGCAGCGTGTTGACGAACTCGGGCGCCCACGAGCCCCACCAGCCCGTCGCGGTGCCCGACGCGACGCAGTTGCGCGTCTGCGGCGAGCTGTCGGCGGGGTCGACCTCGATGCCCTGGAAGTCGGGCGTGATGCGGACCGTGTCGGCGTCGACGACATCGACCGAGCCCGGGGAGAACGTCACGAGGTCGAGGCGTCCGTAGCTCTGCTCGTCGACGGGGTTGCCGGACATGTCGATGCCTGCGCCGAGCGTGAACTCCGCGCTGAACGAGCCGGAGCCGTCCGCCTCGACGACGAGCTGCGGGTTCGCGTAGATCTCGTCGGGAGCGCCGAACTGGGCCGGGTAGGCGTTGACCGTGTAGCTGCCGGACCACGCGAGAGCGAGCTCGTGCGTGTCCGCGTCGTACGTGCCGGAGCCCTCGGTGAACTTGACCGCGTTGGGGGTCTTGCCCGCGTGCTCGGCCGGGAACGACGTGGCCGGGACCGGGTCGACGACGTACTCGGACTGCGTCCCGCCGGAGACGCTCCCGACGAGCTGGGCGGCGTCGCCCGTGAGGTTCTTGTACGACCAGGGGCCGAAGATGCCCTTCTGCGCGTAGCCGTTGAGGCCCCACACGAAGGAGGCCCCCTCGACGGTCTGCTCGGCCGCCTGGGCGGGCGCGGCGACCCAGACCGTGCCGAGGCCGATCGCGGCGACGGCGGCGCCGGCGACCAGCCGGTGCGTGGGTCGCGTCCGATGTCTGTGCGTGTGCATGATGTCCTCTCGTGCCGGCCGTGCCGGCTCCTGTGCTCCGTGAGTGGTGCTCTCGTGAGTGGTGGGTGCGCGCGCTGCCCGCGTGCGCGATGCCGGACGAGCCGGCGCGACCGCCCTGCCGTCGGGTCCGGGTGCCAGCCCGGGTCCGACGGCGGGGCGGACCTCTATCCCCGGAAGGGCAGGACGAGCCAGCCCTTCCGGAACCCGACGACAGTGCCCGCGGAGGCGAGCAGCAGCCCGGTGGTCATGAGCGCGAGCCGTTGCGACGGGTCGCGCAGGGCGTCCGCGAGCTCAGGCACGAGCCCGGTGCGCGTTGCGCCGATCGTGGCGGCGGGGCTCGCGAGGAACGCGACGGGCGCGGCCGTGTCCGTCGGCGGTCCGAGCGACGACGGCGCCCGGGGGACGGACGAGCCGCTCCCGGTCCCCGCGCCGGGCCCGGTGCGGACGCCGGGGGGCGTGAGCACGGGGTTGGACACCGTCCCCACCGGCGGCGTCGCCCCGCCGCCCGGCTCCTGCGGGACGGGCGCGTCGGCGTCGTAGCTCACGTACAGCGGCGCCGCGACCTTCGCCCAGTCGCGCTGGCCGCCCGACGTGTACCAGTACGCGGCCTGCCCGGTCCGCACCTGGAACTGCACGAAGCTCGTGGGGAAGGCCCCCCAGTGGGCGGCGTTGTCGCTCGTCCGTGCCGCCTGCCGCACGGTGAGGCCGGTCGCGGCCGTCGTGACGCCGAGGTAGCGCGGCACGGCGCGGAAGCCGGCGCGGTCGCCCAGCAGGACCTTCTCGAGGTCCGCGAGCACGACCTGCGTCGCGGGCAGCCGCTCCCACCGGGTCATGTCCTCCATGGACGTGCCGAACCCGCCCGCGGTCGCGGTGAGCTCGCCCGTGCCGTCGGCCCGGACGGTGAGCACGGGATCGCTGGCCCACCAGTAGGTCAGGCCGCCGTAGAAGACGGTCGTGAAGGTGCCCTTCCACCGGATCGTCGCGGTCCCGGCCTCGGGGTCCACGGTCCCGACGCCGCCGTCGACGACGACCTGCCCGCCCGTGCTGAGGTTGTTCGCGAGCGACACCTGCTGCCCGTCGGGCGCCTGGCACCGCGTCGCGAAGCTCGCGGTGCGCTCCACGCCGGACGCGTCGGTGCGCACGACGCGGACGTCGCCCTCGCTCGCGCGGTAGAAGCCGTGGGCCTCGGTCCAGACCGTGCCGCCGTGCGTGTCGCCGTCTCTCCCGGGCACGCCCGCCATGAGGAAGTTGCAGCCACCGAAGAACGCGGCGCTGCCCGCCTCGTGGTTGAGGCCCCACCGGAGCTGGGCGTCGGACACGGTGAACGGCCCGCCGCCGGCGTCCAGCGTCGGGACCGTCACCGTCACCGGCAGCCCCGCCGAGTCCGGTCGGCCGTCGTCGTCGATGCCCAGCCCCGTACCGAGGCTCCCACCCGTCGCGGTCGCGGCGGCCGCCCCGGGCCCGACCGTGCCCGCGAGCGCCAGCAGCCCGATCCCCGCGAGCGCCGCGACCCGGGCGACCCAGCGCCGCGCGCGCGTCCCGGCGCTCATGCGTGCCGTCCCACGGGCTCACCCTGCGGGACGACCACGGGCGGCAGGCTCTGGGTCGGCGCGTCGTCGCGAGCGTCGACGCGCGGGCCGCCGTGGAAGGCCGGGACCGGTGGTGCCACCGCCCCGCCCCCGGGTCCGACGTCCGCCGTCGCCTCCTGCGCGGCCTCGGCCTCGCCGGACGCTGCCGCGCCCGGGCGCGCCACGCGGCGCCGCCGACGTGCGGAGACGAACGACGAGACGAGCACGAGGAGCAGGACGAGCGCCGCCACGCCGACGGCGATCTCGGCCGGCGAGTACCCCTGCCCGGCGCTCGCGGCGGCCTCGGCCGCGGCCTCCTCCGCGGCCACCGCGGCGGGGTCCTTGCGGACCGTGATCTCGACCTCGGGCGCGAGGCCCGACCCGGCACCCGTCAGGCGGAGGACGTGCGTCCCGACCCGCAGGTCCGCGGGCAGCTCGAGCAGGCCCGCGACCTCGCCCTGGTTCCCGGCCGTGAGCGGCCCGATGGCGAGCACGCCGTCGTCCAGGACCCCCACGACCTGCTCCCCCGGCTGGAAGCCCTGCGCCACGAAGCTCAGCGCGCGGCCCGCGACGGCGGTCGCCTGGTCGACGCCGATCGTCGCCGTGCCGGCCGCGGCCGCGGGTGCGGGCGGTGGCGTGGCATCGCCGGTCTCGCCCTGCGCCACCGTGCCCTGGTCCGCTGCGCCCGGCGTCGTGCCGGCGGCGGTGCCGCCTCCCGCCTGGGCGTCGGTGAACGCGACCGGCGTGAACGTCTCGTTGTTGGCGTTCGGCACGCCGTGCGCGCCGATCGTGATGACCCCGCACTGCACCTCGCGGCAGTCGACGGTCACGGCGTTCCCGCCGCGGTCGAGCGCCTGGAACGTCGGGCCCGGGACCACGAGCCGCGTCGACCACGTCCCGTCCGCGGCGACCACGCCGCCGTTCGCGGCGTACTCCGTGTCCGAGCCCGGGAAGGCGACGAACTTCTGGAAGCCCTGGTTGTCGGCCTGCTCCGAGTCGGGCACGTACCGGTAGTCCGCGCCGGTGCTGCCGCCGCGGCTCGGTGCCCACGACCCGCCCGCGGGGTCGGACACCCAGCCGAAGAACACGTACACGCCGCCGAACGCCCCCTGGATCGACTGGAACCCGGAGCCGCTGAGCGTGAGCGTCGTCGCGTACGTCGCATCAGCCTCCGCGCGGCCCTGGTCGTTCGTCACGGTCACGCGCGCCGCCGCGTGCGCGGGAGCGGCACCGACGACCGTGCCGACGACGGTCGCGGACGTGGTCACGACGAGGGCGAGCAGCGCGGCGAGCGCGATGCGCGCGACGGGCCGCCGCGGGGCGCGGACGGGAGGGTGTGCTGTCGGGATCGTCGAGGTGGTCATGGGAGGGACGGCTCCGGGGTCGGCAGGGTGGCGGTGCGGGCCGGGAGGACGAGCAGCTCGCCGGTCTCGGGGTGGCGCAGCGTGCGCACGGGATGGCGGTAGACGCGGGTCAGGAGGTCGTCCGTGAGCACCTCGTCGGGCGTCCCCACGCCGGCGACCCGACCGCCGTCGAGCACGACGACGCGGTCCGCCCACGCGGCGGCGAGCGAGAGGTCGTGCAGCACGACCACGACGGCGTCGCCCACCCCGGCACGCTCGCGCGCCTGGGCGAGGACGTACTCCTGGTGGCGGATGTCGAGGGCGGCGGTCGGCTCGTCGAGGAGCAGGAGCCGGGGCTCCTGGGCGAGGACGCGCGCGAACGACGCGCGGGCCTTCTCCCCTCCCGACAGGCTCGGGAACCGGCGCGCGGCGAGGTGCAGGACGTCGGCGGTGACGTGCGCGCGCGCCACGGCCTCGTCGTCGTGCTCCTCGCGCGCCGTGCCCCGCCACGGCGCGCGACCCATGCGGACGACGTCGACGACGCGGAACGGGAAGCTGAGGCGCGTCTCCTGCAGGAGCACCGCCCGACGTCGGGCGAGCTCGGCGACGCCGACCGCGGCGAGGGGCTCGCCCTCCCACGCGACGGTCCCGCTCGTCGGCGCCGTGTCGCCCGCGAGGACGCCCAGCAGGGTCGACTTTCCCGCGCCGTTGGGTCCGACGAGCACGAGCACCTCGCCCGCGAGCGCGTCGAGGTCGACGTCCGCGAGGATCGTCGCGCCCTCGATCCGCACGCCGACGCCCCGGGCGGACAGCACGGGCGGGTTCACGGTCGCGGTCATGCCCAGCCCCCCGCCGTACGGCGCGTGCGGCGCAGGAGCCAGAAGAAGAACGGCCCGCCGACGAGCGCGGTGAGCATGCCGAGCGGCAGGTCCGCGTACGGCACCGCGGTGCGGGCGACCAGGTCGGCGCCGGTGAGCAGCACCGCGCCGCCGAGCGCGCTCGCGGGGACCAGCACGCGGTGCCCCGGCCCCACGACCATGCGCACGAGGTGCGGCACGACGAGCCCGACGAACGCGATGATCCCGCAGAACGCGACCGCCGCGCCCGTGAGCAGCGCGACCGCGACGATGCACACGATCCGCAGCCGCTCGACGTCGACCCCGAGGTGGCGCGCGGCGCGCTCGCCGAGCGAGAGCAGGTCGAGCCGGCGCGCGAGCACGACGGCCACGCCGATCCCGACGAGCACGAGCGGCAGGACGATCGCGACGTACGGCCACCGGGTGCCGTTGAGGCTGCCGAGCTGCCAGAAGACGATCTGCTCGCGCGCCTGCGTGTCGCCGAGGAACGTGAGGAAAGCCAGGCCCGCGCCGCACACGGCGTTGACCGCGACGCCCGTGAGGACGAGCGTGACGACCTCGGTGCGGCCCTGGGACCGCGCGAGCGCGTAGACGAGGAGCGTCGTGAGCAGCCCGCCGACGAACGCGGCGACCGCGATGGTCCACGGGCCGAGCACGGTGATGCCGAAGACGATCGTCGAGCACGCGGCGACGGCGGCCCCCGCCGAGACCCCCACGACCCCCGGCTCGGCGAGCGGGTTGCCGAACACGCCCTGCATGACGGCGCCCGCGGTCGCGAGCGCCGCGCCCACCGTCATCGCCATGACGACACGCGGGAACCGGATGGTCCACAGCGCCGCGTCACCGTTGGGGTGCGAGGGCATCGGCCCGACGTCGAGCCCGAGCCGGTGCAGGACCGATCCGAGCACCTCGAACGGCGGCACGTGGAGCTGCCCGATCCCGGCGGAGACCAGCCCGAGGACGACGAGCAGGAGGGCGAGGGCGACGAAGAGCGCGGTCACGCGCGCGGGCCGGGCCGGCGGGAGCGCGACCGGTCCGTCGAGGTCCCGCAGCGTCGCGACGGCCGTATCGGTGGTGGTGTCGGCGGCGGTGGTCGCGTCCCGCGGGACGTGCGTCGTCGTCACGAGGCGCCCCCGGGCGCCGGGGCGTAGATCGCGCGGGCGAGGGCGTCGAGCACGCCCGCGGTGTTCGGGCCGTAGCTGAGGATCTCGGTGTCCGCCATGTCGACGATGCGTCGGTGCTGGCCCGCGGGCGTCTGGGCGATCGCCGGGAGCTGCTCGAGCAGGCCGTCCACGCCGTCGACGGACTCGAGGCCCTTCGTCATCATGAGGAGGAGGTCCGGCTGCATCGCGACGAGGCCCTCGTCGTTAACCGGTCGCATCCCGTCCCAGCCGATCTCGGTCGCGACGTCGACCCCGCCCAGGGCGCTGACGAGCGAGTCCGCGCCGGAGCCGGAGCCGAACAGGTAGTACACCCCGGCCTGACCACGCACGTAGAGGAACGCGATGCGCAGGCGGTCCGCCGGGTCCTGCGGGACGAGCGCCGCGATCTCCGTGAGCTTCGCGTCGATCTCGGCCTGCGTGCGCTCCGCGAGCACCGCGCCCTCCTCGGGGACGCCCAGCGCGTCGGCGACCTGCTGAATCAGCGTGCCGACGTTGTCCAGGTTCCGGTGCGAGTCCACGACGACGACGGGGATCCCCGCGTCGCGCATCTGGAGGACCACGTCCCACGGCCCGAGCGTCGTGTCGGTGATGATCACCGTCGGGGCGAGCTCGAGGATCGCCTCGCCGCTCAGCTCGTGCCCGTTCGTCGTGACGAGCGGCTCGTCGGCGATCTCCTCGAACCCTGACGACAGGTCGCGCCCGACGACGTTGTCCCCCAGGCCGAGCTCGAACACGACGCGCGACGTGGAGCCGTAGAGGTCGAGCGCGAGGATGCGGCTCGTGTCGGTGACGGTGACCTCGGTGCCCTGCGTGTCGGTCACCGTGGCGGGCAGCGTCGGCTGCGGGTCGTCCGCGACGGGATCGACCGCAGCGTCCGCGAGGACCGCGGTCGACTCCCCCACGTACGACCGGGGGTCGTCCAGAGCGTCGAGCTCGGTGAGCGGCGTGGTGTCGACGGCCCCGGCGGCGGCACCGTTGCCGGCCGCGCCGGTCAGGGAGCAGGCGGTCAGGACGGCGAGCACCGCACCGAGGACGACCACCGGGACGGGGCGGGCGCTGCGACGGGCGGGGCGTGAGGACGGGGCGGTGCGGGTCGGACGGGGAGGGTCCTGAGGCATGGGTGCGGTGCTCCGGTTCGGCGCGCTCCACCGGGGGTGCGCACGCGGACGATCTGAAGTAAGCCGTGCCTTACCTTATTTAGTGAAGCCTAACCTGACAAGTATCTGACAGAGCGCCAGAACTGTGGCACCCGTCACCCTGGGCCGCGCCCGCGTCGCTCGGACCGCGCCCACGCACGGCGACGGCCCGTGACCTTGGCAGGTCACGGGCCGTCGCACGAGGTGCGTTCGGGGCGGGTCAGCCCTCGTCGAGCGCGAGGAGGTCCTCGACGGTCTCGCGGCGCACGAGCACCCGGCTCGCGCCGTCGCGCACCGCGACCACGGGCGGGCGGGTCAGCAGGTTGTAGTTCGACGCCATCGAGCGGCCGTAGGCGCCCGTCGCCGGAACGGCGAGGAGGTCCCCCGCACGCACGTCGCCCGGGAGATGCACCTCGTGGACGACGATGTCGCCGCTCTCGCAGTGCTTGCCGACGACGCGCGCGAGCACGGGCTCCGCGTCCGACGCCCGGCCGACGACCTCCGCGTGGTACTGCGCCGCGTAGAGCGCCGGGCGGATGTTGTCGCTCATGCCGCCGTCGACCGACACGTACGTGCGCACGCGGCCGTCGTCGAGCGTCACGGGCTTGACCGTGCCCACGGTGTAGAGCGTGAGGCCGGCCGGCCCGACGATCGCACGACCGGGCTCGATCGAGAACCGCGGCAGCGGCGTGCCGAGCTCCGCGGCCACCGCGTCGACGGCGGCGGCGACGTCCTTCGCCACACGCTCGGGGTCGAGCGCGACCTCGCCGGGGAGGTAGGCGATGCCGTAGCCCCCGCCGATGTCGACCTCGTCGACGAGCACGCCCGAGCGGGCCGCGAGCCGCGCCCGCAGCTCCAGCACCGCGCGCGCGGCGATCTCGAAGCCCGAGGGGTCGAGGATCTGCGAGCCGATGTGCGAGTGGATCCCGAGCAGGTGCAGCTCGGGCCGGGCGACGACGTCGAGCAGCGCGACCATGGCCGGCGAGTCGCCGGCCGGGCCGCCGTCCGCGCCGCGGGGCGCCGCGATCGACAGGCCGAACTTCTGGTCCTCGTGCGCGGTCGAGATGTACTCGTGCCCGCCCGCGTGGACGCCGGTCGTCACGCGCACCATGACGGGCGCGACGACGCCGCGCTCCCCCGCGAGGCGCGCGACCCGCTCGACCTCGACGAGCGAGTCGACGATGATCCGGCCCACGCCCTGATCGAGCGCCCGGCCGATCTCGGCGTCGGACTTGTTGTTGCCGTGCAGCCCGATCTCCGGGCCGGGGACGCCCGCGCGCAGCGCGACGGCGAGCTCTCCCCCGCTCGCGGTGTCGACGCGCAGTCCCTCCTCGCGCGCCCAGCGCGCGACGGCCACCGTGAGCAGGGCCTTGCCCGCGTAGTACACGTCGACGTCCGACCCGACGGCGCGGAACGCCGCCTCGAACGCCGTGCGGTACGCGCGCGCCCGGGCGCGGAAGTCCGCCTCGTCGAGCACGTAGGCGGGCGTGCCGTGCTCGGCCGCGAGCGCGTGGACGCCGACGCCCGCGACCTCGACGACCCCGTCCTCGCCGCGGCGCACGCCCCGCGACCACGGCTCGCCGGGGTACCCCGGCAGACCGGTGCTCACATGCGCTCCGGCGCGGAGACGCCGAGCAGGCCGAGGCCGTTGGCGAGCACCTGGCGCACCGCGTCGTTGAGCCACAGGCGCGTGCGGTGCGTGTCCGTGACCTCCTCGTCCGGGTAGGGCAGGACGCGCTGCGACTTCTGCTGGTACCACGTGTGGTAGTCGCCGGCGAGCGCCTCGAGGTAGCGCGCGACGCGGTGCGGCTCTCGCAGCTCCGCCGCCTGGGCCACGATGCGCGGGAACTCCGTCAGGCGACCGATGAGCGCGGCCTCGCTCGGGTGGCCGAGCAGCGCGGGCTCGAAGCCGTCGGCGCGCGCGACGCCGCGGTCGGCCGCGTTGCGGTCCACCGCCGCCGTGCGCGAGTGCGCGTACTGCACGTAGTAGACCGGGTTCTCGTTCGTCGCCCGCGCGAGCAGGTCGAGGTCGAGGTCGATGTTCTGGTCCGTCGAGGAGCGCGCGAGCGAGTACCGCGCCGCGTCGACGCCGACGGCGTCCACGAGGTCCTCGAGCGTCACGACGGTCCCGGCGCGCTTGGACATGCGCACGGGCTGGCCGTCCTTGACGAGGTTGACCATCTGCCCGATGAGGAGCTGGAGGTTCTTCCCCGGGGTGTCGCCGAACGCCGCGCAGACCGCCATCATGCGGCCGACGTACCCGTGGTGGTCGGCGCCGAGCATGATGATGACCTCGTCGAAGCCGCGCTCGCGCTTGTCGAGGTAGTAGGCGATGTCGCCCGCGATGTACGCGGCGTCGCCGTCCGACTTGATGACGACGCGGTCCTTGTCGTCGCCGAAGTCGGTCGTGCGCAGCCAGGTCGCGCCGTCCTGCTCGAACATGTGGCCCGACGCGCGCAGGCGCTCGACGGCCCGCTCCACCGCGCCCGACTCGTGCAGCGAGTCCTCGTGGAAGTACACGTCGAAGTCGACGCCGAAGTCGTGCAGCGACGCCTTGATCTCGCCGAACATGCGCTCGACGCCCCGCGACCGGAAGACCTCCTGCGCCTCGGCGTCCGGGAGCGTGCGCGGGTCGGGGTCGCCCGCGGCGAGCGCGTCGGCGATCACCGCCTCCGCGATCTCGGTGATGTACTCGCCGCCGTACCCGTCCTCGGGCGCCTCCAGGCCGCGGGCGCGCGCGAGGAGCGAGCGGGCGAACCTGTCGATCTGCGCGCCGTGGTCGTTGAAGTAGTACTCGCGCGTCACGTCCGCGCCGCTCGCCTCGAGCACGCGCGCGAGCGAGTCGCCGACGGCGGCCCAGCGGACGCCACCGATGTGGATGGGGCCGGTCGGGTTGGCCGAGACGAACTCGAGGTTGACCTTCGTGCCCGCCTTCGAGTCGTTGCGCCCGTAGGCCGGGCCCGCGTCGACGATCGTGCGCGCGAGCTCGCCCGCGGCGGCCGCGTCGAGCGTGATGTTGAGGAAGCCCGGGCCGGCGACGTCCACGGCCTTGACGCCCGGGGTCGCGGCGAGCCGCGTCGCGAGGTCCTCGGCGAGGGCGCGCGGCGTCGTGCCCGCCTTCTTGGCGAGCTGCAGCGCGACGTTCGTGGCCCAGTCGCCGTGCTCGCGCTGGCGGGGTCGCTCCACGTGGACGCGCTCGGGGACCGCGGTCGGGTCCAGGGCGAGGGTGCCGTCGGCGACGGCGGCGGCCAGGGCAGCGCTCAGCGCTTCGGAGAGCTCGTCGGGGGTCACCGGGCGATTCTACCGAGGCACGAGCACCCTCCGTCGCGGCATTTCGCGCGAGGCCCGCGGGGCGTCCCGACCACCGGGCGCCGACGGGCGCACGCACCCCGGACGTGCTGGTAGTCTCGTGCATCGCGTCGGCGGACACCGTCGGCGCTCGCCCTCGTAGCTCAGTGGATAGAGCGTCTGCCTCCGGAGCAGAAGGTCGTAGGTTCGAATCCTATCGAGGGCACCGCGCTCCGCTCCGACGAGCCCGGCCCGCCTCCGGCGGCCGGGCTCGCGTCATCTCCGGGCCCGGCCGCTCCCGCGCCCCGTCCCGCGCGCCCGCTACGGTGGGGCCATGACCGACGGCGGCTACGGGGACTTCGAGTTCGAGCGCCGGTTCCTCGTGCGCGACCTGCCCGAGGACCTGCGCGACGCACCGGCGCTCATCGTGCAGAGCTACTACCTCGCCGACGAGGGCTACGCGCTGCGGCTGCGCGCCAAGGTCCCGACCGTGGACGCGACGATGGACCCGGCGACGGACCCCGTGCACCTCCTGGACCGCTACGCGCCCGCGGTCGACCTGTGCACCCTCACCGTCAAGGGTCCGATGGCGGGCGGCACGCGCTACGAGGCGGAGCGCGAGGTCGACGTCGCGGTGGGCGTGCAGATGATCCGCCGTGGCGGCGCACGCGTCGTCAAGACGCGGTACTCGGTCTGGGTCGGGGCGGACGGCTGGGTGGTCGACGTGTTCGGCGGGGCGAACCACCCGCTCGTCGTCGCGGAGTGCGAGCGGACCGGACCCGTGACGGACCTGCAGATCCCCGCGTTCTGCGTCACCGAGCTCACGGACGACCCCCGGTTCTCCAACGACGCCCTCGCGAGCCGGCCCTACGGCGCGTGGCGCGACGACTTCGAGGCCGAGCTCGCGGCGACCGGTCCCCGGTTCCTCCAGGACTTCGGCCGCAACGAGCGGCTCTCCGGCCCGTAGCCACCGCGCTGCGCGCGGCGCCCGCCGGCACCCCGGTCAGCGCAGCGCGTCCGCGGCGGCACACACGGCGGCGACGTCGAACCGGACCGTCCGGCGGTCGACCGGGACCCACCCGGGCTCGTGCCCGAACAGCACCGCCCACGGCAGCGCGCCGGAGGAGACGTGCTCGCGCGCGTGGTCGCGCGCCCGGGCGTCCGCGACCTCCCGCTCGACCGCGTCCTCCAGCGCCACGAGCTCGGCCCGCACGGCCTCGCCCTTCTCCGTGAGGCGACGCGCCCGGCCGGGCTCGAGGTAGCCGTCGCGACGCGCGCCCTGCACGACCCGGCGCGACGCGGCGTGCACGCGGTCGCGGAGGGCGTCGTCCCGGGGGTCGAGCGCGACGCGCGCACCTGCACGGGCGTCGTCGCCCAGCAGCGCGGTCAGTGCGAGGCGCTCGCGCTCGGACGCGGGCGACGCGTCGAGGAGGACGAGCACGGGAGGCGAGCCGGCCGCCGTCGGCTCCACCCGGACGAGGCCGGCGAGCGCGAGACTCAGCACCTGCGCGGCGAGCGCGTGCTCGGGACGGCGCAGGACGACCGCGGCGAGGAGCAGGTCGGCCACGGTTCCGACGATACGGCGGAGAGGGCCGCGGCGGAGGGTGCCGGGCCGCGTCAGGAGTTCTGGATCTCCTCGACGCCCTGGACGAACTCGAAGTGCCACGGCTCGTAGGCGCCGCTGCCGCCGCGCTTGGCCCAGGCGGGGTTGGCCCAGCCGTAGGTGGCACCGTTCTGGTTGATCCACGCGTAGACCTCGCGCGAGCCGGTCTCGACCGAGCACAGGTCGATCGCGAGCCCCCACCCGTGCATCGACCAGCCGGGGGGCGCGGCGAACGCGCCGCGGGAGGACTTGAGCGACACCTGCGTCGAGAGCGTGCGGTACGACGAGACGAGGCACAGGTCACGACCGAACGTCGCCCGGAAGGCCTCGTTCATGGCCGACAGCGAGACCGCGGCGTCGGGCCGCAGGTGCTCGCCCGCCTGCCAGAGCTCGCACAGCGCGTGCTCGTCGAGCTTGCCGTTGGTGCCCGCGGGGCGGACCGTGGGGTCGCAGCCGGGGAGCGGGTCGCGCGCGGCGGACCGGGAGGCGGCCTCGCGCCGCACCTCGACACGGGGCGCGGCCGCGACGCTCTGCGAGACCGCGGGTGCGGTCGACGCGGCGGTCGCCAGGTCGAGTGCGCTGGGACCCAGCGGTCGCGTGTCGGGCTCGAAGGGCGAACCGGTGCCCAGCCCGTCGTCCGCGCCGGCGGAGAGGGGCATCGCGATCGTCGCGGCGGCGAGCGTCCCGAGGACGGCGATGCGCGGCATCCAGCGGTGCTGGCTGGAGACCTGTGCCTGGGGGCGACGACGGCGGGAACCCTGCTCCGCCTCGCGCCGGGCCCGTCGGGACTCGAGGGCGGGTGCGTCGGCCTGCTGCGACTCCACCCGCCACCTGCCTCTCACCCTTCGGGGTGGCTCTCGGGCCACCGACGACCGATCAATCACGGAACAGTAACGAAGCACTCCGACGATGCCAAGTCCCCTGTTCAGGGGCGGGGCCGGAGGCCCGCGCGTGCCTCACGGACGACGCTGCATCGCGTCGCGCACCTCCCCCACGAGCTCTTCGAGGATGTCCTCGAGGAACACGACGCCGAGGGCTCCACCGCCCGCGGGCGCGTCGACGCGCGCCAGGTGCGCGCCCGAGCGCTGCATCGCCCGGAGCGCGTCCTCGACCTCGTCGCCGGGGGCGGCGGCCGCGAGCGCGCGCACGCGCCACGACGGGACGGGGGTCCCGCGCGTCGTCTCGTCCGCGTACAGCACGTCCTTGACGTGGAGGTAGCCCACGAGCTCGCCCGAGACGTCGGCGACCGCGAACCGCGAGAACCCGGTCTTGGCGACGAGGCGCTCGACCTCCTCGGGCGTGCAGCCCTCGGTGACGGTGACGAGGTCCGCGACCGGCACCATGACGTCCTGCGCGGTGCGCTCGGAGAACTCGATCGCGCCCGAGAGGAGACCCTGCTCGTCCCGCAGCACGCCCTCCGCCTGGGAGTGCTCGACGATCGACTGGACCTCCTCTGCGGTGAACGCGGAGGCGACCTCGTCCTTGGGCTCGACCCCCGTCGCCCGGACCGCGTGGTTCGCGAGCCAGTTGAGCGCCACGATGACGGGGCGCAGCACGCGCCCGATCCACACGAGCGGCGGCCCGAACCACATGACCGCCGTCTCGGGACCCGCGACCGCGAGGTTCTTCGGGACCATCTCGCCCAGCACCACGTGCAGGTAGACGACGACCGCGAGCGCGACGACGAACGCGATCGGGTGGGCGAACGACGTGCTCACGCCGAGGGCGTGCAAGGGGTCCTCGATGAGGTGCGCGAGCGCCGGCTCGGCGACCACGCCGAGGCCCGTGGAGCAGACCGTCACGCCGAGCTGGGCGCACGCGAGCATGAGCGACACGTTCTCCATCGCCCACAGGACCGTCTGCGCCCGGCGGTTGCCCTGCGCGGCGAGCGGCTCGATCGCCGAGCGGCGCGCGGAGATGACGGCAAACTCGGCGCCGACGAAGAACGCGTTGCCCGCGAGCAGGAGGACGGCGACGAGGAGCGCGGTGGTCGAGCTCACGACTCCACCTCCTCGGGGGCCGCGCGGACGGAGAGCCGCTCGACCCGCCGACCCTCCATCGCCTCCACGCGCAGCACGACGCGGTCGCGGCCGTCGCCCGCGACGACCTCGTCGCCCGGCTCCGGCACGCGCCCGAGCCGCGCCATGACGAGGCCGCCGAGCGTCTCGTACGCGCCGTCCTCGGGCGCACGGAGCCCGGTGACCTCGGTCAGCTCGTCGGGCCGCATGACGCCGGGGACGAGCCAGGAGCCGTCCGCACGGCGGGCCGCGCCGGCGCGCCGCGGGTCGTGCTCGTCCGCCACGTCCCCCACGAGCTCCTCGACGACGTCCTCGAGGGTCACGACGCCGGAGGTGCCGCCGTACTCGTCGACGACGACCGCCATCTGGAGCCCGAAGCCGCGCAGCTCGACGAGCAGCGGGCCGAGGCGCACGGTCTCCGGCACCCGGGGCGCCTCGACCATGAGCGCCGCCGCCGGGACCTCCTCGCGCCGCTCGTACGGGACGGCGACGGCGCGGCGCAGGTGGACGAGGCCGACGACGTCGTCCCGGTCCTCGCCGATGACCGGGAAGCGGGAGTGCCCGGTCCGGCGCGCGGCGTCGACGACGTCCGCGGCCGTCGCGTCGCGGTCCACGACGACCATCCGCATCCGGTCCGTCATGACGTCGACCGCGCTCAGCTCGTCGAGCTCGATGGAGTTGGTGAGGAGCGTCGCGACGGACACGTCGAGCGTGCCCTCCTGGGCCGAGCGGCGGACGAGCGCGGCGAGCTCGGAGGCCGAGCGCGCGCCCGACAGCTCCTCGCGCGGCTCGACGCCGACGCGGCGCAGGATCGCGTTCGCCGAGCCGTTGAGCACGGCGATCACGGGCCGGAACAGCTTGGTGAACTGGCGCTGCACGGGCACGACCTGCCGGGCCGTCGCGTAGGGCGCGCTGAGGGCGAAGTTCTTGGGGATGAGCTCGCCGAAGAGCATCGAGACGAAGTTCACGACGAGGAGGGCCAGGACCCCGGCGAGGACCGCCGAGGCCGCCTGCCCGAGCGCGGTGGCGCCCAGCCCGGCGCCGAACAGCGAGAGCAGCGCCGGCTGCGCCGTGTAGCCGAGGAGGATCGTGGTGAGCGTGATGCCGACCTGCGCGGACGACAGCTCGGTCGACAGGTGCTTGAGGCCGGCCCGGACGCTACGGTCGCGCCGGTCGGCACGCGGCCTCCCGCCGGAGGGCGGGGATCCGCGTCTGTCGCCCTCCTGGTCGGGGTCGTCACCGACGGGGAGGACGGCGGGGTCGAGGGTGACCAGGGAGAACTCGCTGGCCACGAAGACGGCGGTGCCTGCGGTGAGGAGCACCCCGAGCGCGACCATGACCCAGTCGCCTACCACGAGGTGCTCCACCGATATCGAGAGGTGCTCTTCATCGTGCCGACGATGCTAGCGCCCGCTCCCCCCGGGGCGCCCGGGCGTGCGGCGCCCGGCCGCTCGGCGGCGGGGAAATCCGGCCGACCTGGGCCGACGTGTGCCACGCTGTATCCCATGGCAGATCCGAGGGCAGCGAGCGCATCACCGACCGGCGCGGGCGCCGGTCCCGTCCCGGGCCGCGGGCCCGTGCCCACGACGGCGCCGTTGACGGGCGGCACCCCGCAGCAGGCGGCCACGGTCCTCGTCGTCGAGGACGAGCCCGCCATCGCGACGGCGATCGCGCAGCGCCTGAGCGCCGAGGGCTGGCGCGTCGAGGTCGCGCGCGACGGGCTCTCCGGCGTCGACGCCGCGACGCGGCTGCGCCCGGACGTGATCGTGCTCGACGTCATGCTGCCCGGCATCGACGGCCTCGAGGTCACCCGGCGCATCCAGGCCGAGCAGCCCGTGCCGATCCTCATGCTCACCGCGCGCGACGACGAGACCGACATGCTCATCGGGCTCGGCGTGGGTGCGGACGACTACATGACGAAGCCCTTCTCGATGCGCGAGCTCGTCGCGCGCATCAAGGCGCTGCTGCGCCGGGTCGACCGTGCCACCCAGGCCGCGAGCGCCGCCCCGACCGACCCGCCCATGACGGTCGGCGACGTGACGATCGACAAGGCTCAGCGCCGCGTCTACCGCGCGGGCGACGAGGTCCACCTCACGCCCACCGAGTTCGAGCTCCTCGTCATGCTGGCGAGCTCGCCCAAGACCGTCCTCACGCGCGAGCGTCTCCTCGCGGAGGTCTGGGACTGGGCGGACGCGAGCGGGACGCGCACCGTCGACTCGCACATCAAGGCGCTGCGCCGCAAGCTCGGCGCGGACCTCATCCGCACGGTCCACGGCGTCGGCTACGCGTTCGAGCCGCCCGCCGGATGACCTCCCACCCCGCTGACCCTGCCGACCCGGTCGACGGCGCGGGCCGGGGCCCGGGCGGGTCGAGCGCGGCGCGGAACGGCGCGCACCGCGCGCACACGATCCGCCCGCACCTGCCCGACGTCCGTCCGCTCGACTCGTTCCGCTCGCTGAAGATCAAGCTCGGCGTGCTCGTGGCCGCGACCGTCACGCTCGCGGTCCTCATCACGTGGATCGGGCTGCAGAACCAGCTCGGGCCGTCGCGCACGTTCCCGCTCGCGATCGTCCTGTCGCTGCTGCTCACCCAGCTCCTCGCGCGGGGCATGACGTCGCCGCTGCGCGAGATGACGGCGGCGGCGCGCGCGATGGCCGACGGCGACTACACGCGGCGGGTGCGGGCGACGAGCCGCGACGAGGTGGGCCAGCTCGCCGTCGCGTTCAACGTCATGGCGGAGGACCTCGCGACGAGCGACCAGGTGCGACGCGAGCTCATCGCGAACGTGTCGCACGAGCTGCGGACGCCGATCGCGGCGCTCCAGGCGCAGCTCGAGAACGTCGTCGACGGCGTCACGCAGCCGACGCCCGCGACCATGGAGATGGCCCTGGCGCAGACGGAGCGCCTCACGCGCCTCGTCTCCTACCTCCTGGACCTGTCGCGCATCGAGGCGGGCGCGGCGGCCCTCAACATCACCGAGATCGACGTGGGCGACTTCCTCGAGGAGAACGCCGAGGCGGTGTCGATGGTGGAGGCCGGGAAGCAGCTCCGGTACGTCGTGGACGTCACGCCCCCCGACCTCGTGCTCGAGGCGGACCGCGAGCGGCTGCACCAGGTGGTGACGAACCTGCTGCAGAACGCGATCCGGCACTCCCCGCAGGGGGGCGAGATCCGGCTCGAGGCGTACCCGGTGGACGACGACGTCGTGCTCGAGATCGTGGACGAGGGCCCGGGGATCGCGAAGGAGGACCGCGAGCGCATCTTCGAGCGCTTCGCCCGGGCCAGCGCGACCGGCACGCACACGACGACCGGCGGCTCGACGGGCGGGACGGGCATCGGCCTGGCGATCGTCCGGTGGGCGATCGACCTGCACGGCGGGCGGATCGAGGTCGCGGACTCGCGCAGCGGCGCGACGATGCGCGTCACCCTCCCGGCGCACGCCCACGCCGTCGAGCCCGACCTGCTCGGCGAGCCGGCGCCCGGCCCCGAGGGCCCGACGACCCCCTGAGCCCGCGGCTGACAGCGCGGGCACGCCGCGCGGGCGTGCGTGAGATCCGTCACACCGCCCGCCCCGGATACCTCGCGATGGCGTGGAATTCCGCGATCTTGCCGTCCGACGAGGTCCGCGTGGGGTCACTTTTGCCTGGCCCAGACGCGGCGTGAAGAACCCGCGAACAGGCCGCGCGCGAACGCCCCGCGCAGCCCCCCGGGCCGCCGCCGAGGGCCTAGGCTGGAGTGGTCCGGAATCCGGACGAGTCTGCGCCGACGTCGGCCGCACGCCTCGCGCGTGCCGCCGCACGCCTGCTCGCAGACTGTGACCGACAGCGACCTGTGTGTGAAAGTGGGCGATCCTCGCGTGTCCCCGAAGGCTGAGTCAGAGGCGATCAGCGACGCAAGCTCCGTGTTCGGAGCGAACGAGTGGCTGGTCGACGAGCTGTACGAGCAGTATCTCCTGGACAAGAACGCGGTGGACCCCGCGTGGTGGGACTTCTTCGAGGACTACCGTCCGGCGGAGCGTGCCGACGCAGCAGCCACGACGGCCGCCGCGCCGTCGACGCCCGTGAACGGGTCCTCCGCGGCGCCCGCCGCGGCCCCCTCCGCGCCGGTCGCCCCCGCCGCCGTGACGGACGGCTCGGCCGCCGCCGAGGCGGCGCAGCGCGTCAAGCCCCCGAAGCTCCCTGCCGACCCCGCGGTCAACGCCGCCGCCGAGGCCGTCCGGGCGACGCGGCCCGTCGCGACCGCCCAGCCCGCGACCGCGCCGTACGCGCAGGTCCCGGCCCGCAAGGTCGCCGGCGCGCCGACGGCCGAGGCGGAGACCGTGGCGGACGACGTGCAGAAGCTCCGCGGCCCCGCGGCGCGCGTCGTGACGAACATGGAGGCCAGCATCCAGGTGCCGACGGCGACGTCGGTGCGCGCGGTGCCGGCCAAGCTCATGGTCGACAACCGGATCGTCATCAACAACCACCTCGCGCGCGGCCGCGGCGGCAAGATCTCGTTCACGCACCTCATCGGGTTCGCGCTCGTCGAGGCGCTGGCGGACATGCCGATCATGAACGCGAGCTACACGCAGCTCGACGGCAAGCCCGCGGTGAACCAGCCGGCGCACGTCAACTTCGGGCTCGCCATCGACCTGGCCAAGCCGGACGGGTCGCGCCAGCTCCTCGTGCCGAGCATCAAGAAGGCCGAGACGATGGACTTCGCCCAGTTCTGGGCGGCCTACGAGGACCTCGTGCGCCGGGCGCGCGGCGGCAAGCTCGGCGTCGACGACTTCGCCGGGACCACGATCTCGCTGACCAACCCCGGCGGCATCGGCACCGTCCACTCGGTGCCGCGCCTCATGGCGGGTCAGGGCACGATCATCGGCGTCGGCGCGATGGACTACCCCGCGGAGTTCGCGGGCGCGTCCACCGAGCGCCTCGCGCGCCTCGGCATCTCGAAGGTCCTGACGATCACGTCGACCTACGACCACCGCATCATCCAGGGCGCGCAGTCCGGCGAGTTCCTCCGGATCCTGTCGCAGAAGCTCCTCGGCGAGGACGGCTTCTACGACCGCGTGTTCGCGGCGCTGCGCATCCCGTACGAGCCGGTGCGCTGGGTCCGCGACAACACCACGGACGCCGAGATCGAGGCGGCCAAGCCCGCCAAGATCGCCGAGCTCATCCACTCGTACCGGTCGCGCGGGCACCTCATGGCCGACACCGACCCGCTCGCGTACCGGCAGCGCAAGCACGGCGACCTGGACATCCAGAACCACGGCATGACGCTGTGGGACCTGGACCGCACGTTCCCCACGGGCGGCTTCGGCGGCAAGACGAAGTCCTCGCTGCGCGACATCCTCGGCCTCCTGCGCGACTCGTACTGCCGGACCGTCGGCGTCGAGTACATGCACCTGGCCGACCGCACGCAGCGCAAGTGGCTCCAGGAGCGCCTCGAGTCCGGGTACGCGCGCACGCCGCGCGAGGACCAGCTCCGCATCCTGCGCCGCCTCAACTCGGCCGAGGCGTTCGAGACCTTCCTCCAGACGAAGTTCGTCGGGCAGAAGCGCTTCTCCCTCGAGGGCGGCGAGGCGCTCATCCCGCTGCTCGACGCGATCCTGTCGAAGGCGGCGGAGAACGGCCTCGACGAGGTCGGCATCGGCATGGCCCACCGCGGTCGCCTCAACGTGCTGGCCAACATCGCGGGCAAGAGCTACGCGCAGATCTTCGCCGAGTTCGAGGGCAACCTCGACCCGAAGAGCGTGCAGGGCTCGGGCGACGTGAAGTACCACCTCGGCACCGAGGGCGTCTTCACCGCCGAGACCGGCGCGACGACCAAGGTCTACCTCGCCGCCAACCCGTCGCACCTCGAGGCGGTCGACCCGGTGCTCGAGGGCATCGTGCGCGCCAAGCAGGACCGCATCGACCTGGGCGGCGACGGGTTCTCCGTCCTGCCGATCCTCATCCACGGCGACGCGGCCTTCGCGGGCCAGGGCGTCGTGCCCGAGGTGCTCAACCTCGCGCAGCTGCGCGGGTACCGCACGGGCGGCACGGTGCACGTCCTCATCAACAACCAGGTCGGCTTCACCACCGGCCCGTCGTCGTCGCGCTCGACGACGTACGCGACCGACGTCGCCAAGGGCTACCAGGTCCCGATCTTCCACGTGAACGGCGACGACCCGGAGGCGTGCGTGCGCGTCGCGGAGCTGGCCTTCGCCTTCCGCGAGCAGTTCGACCGCGACGTGATCATCGACATGATCTGCTACCGCCGCCGCGGTCACAACGAGGGCGACGACCCCTCGATGACGCAGCCGCTCATGTACAACCTCATCGAGGCCAAGCGCTCGGTGCGCAAGCTCTACACCGAGAACCTCGTCGCGCGCGGCGACATCACGCTCGAGGAGGCCGAGCACGTCCTCCAGGACTACCAGGCCCAGCTCGAGCGCGTGTTCACCGAGACCAAGGAGGGCGGCTTCACGCCCGCCGCGGACCGCGAGCCGATCGCCGGCCTCGAGCGCCCGGAGTCCCAGCTCGAGGACGCGGGCACGATGGTCGGCTGGAAGACGGCGATCGACCGCTCGGTCCTCGAGCGCGTCGGCCAGGTGCACGTCGCGCCGCCGGAGGGCTTCACCGTCCACCCCAAGCTCGCGCAGCTCCTCGAGAAGCGCCGGCAGATGTCCGTCGAGGGCGGCATCGACTGGGGCTTCGGCGAGCTCGCCGCGTTCGGCTCGCTCCTCGTGGAGGGCACGCCCGTGCGCCTCGCCGGGCAGGACTCGCGCCGCGGCACGTTCGTGCAGCGCCACGCCGTCCTGCACGACCGCGAGACGGGCGCCGAGTGGACGCCGCTGCTGTACCTGTCGGCGGACCAGGCCAAGTTCTGGGTCTACGACTCGTCCCTGTCCGAGTACGCCGCGCTCGGCTTCGAGTACGGCTACTCCGTCGAGCGCCCGGACGCGCTCGTGCTGTGGGAGGCGCAGTTCGGCGACTTCGTCAACGGCGCCCAGACGGTGATCGACGAGTTCATCTCGTCCGCCGAGCAGAAGTGGGGCCAGCACTCCTCGGTCGTCATGCTCCTCCCCCACGGCTACGAGGGCCAGGGGCCGGACCACTCGTCCGCGCGCATCGAGCGGTTCCTGCAGCTCGCGGCCGAGGACAACATGACGATCGCGCAGCCGTCGACGCCCGCGTCGTACTTCCACCTGCTGCGCCAGCAGGCGTACGCCCGCCCGCGCCGTCCGCTCATCGTCTTCACGCCGAAGCAGCTGCTGCGCCTCAAGGCGGCCGCATCCAGCGTCGAGGACTTCACGACCGGCACGTTCCGCCCCGTCCTCCCCGACACGGCGGCCGACCCGGCGAAGGTCGACCGCGTGCTCCTGAGCACGGGCCGCGTCTACTACGACCTGCTCGCCGAGCGCACGAAGCGCGGCGACGAGGGCGTGGCGCTCGTCCGCCTCGAGCAGCTCTACCCGCTCGACGTCGACGGCATCCGGGCCGAGCTCGCGAAGTACCCGGGCGCCGAGGTCGTGTGGGTCCAGGACGAGCCGGAGAACCAGGGCGCCTGGTCGTTCGTGCACATCAACCTGCCCGAGGACCTGCCGCGCGTGAGCGTCGTCTCGCGCCCGGCGTCGGCGTCGACCGCCGCGGGCACGGCGAAGAAGCACCAGGCCCAGCAGGCCGTGCTGCTCGAGCAGGCGTTCGCCCGCTGACGTCCCCGGTTCCTCGCACCGGACACGACGAAGGCCCCCTCCGTGCGGAGGGGGCCTTCGTCGTCGGTGCGTCCGACGCCGTCGCGCCCGGGGTTGGGCACGGCGGCTCGCGCAGCGCGAGATCGACCCGTGCGTCCGAGATCGGCCCTCAGGAGGTCGATCTGGCGACGTGCGGGTCGATCTCGCGGGTCACCAGCGGGTGTGGATCTTCTCGCGCAGGTGGCGGTCGTAGATCTCGCGGACGCCCGAGGTGAAGAGCGGGCCGAGGACGTCCGCTTCGCCCGCGGCGGCGTTCGAGCGGGCCTGCTCGACGTTGCGCGCGCCGGGGATGACGGTCGACACGCCGGGCTGCTGCCAGACCCACGCGATCGCGACCTGGGCGGGCGTGAGCTCCTGCCCGACGACGTCCTGCACGAGCGTGGTGAACTCGCCCGCCGCCTGGACACCGGTCTCGAAGTCGACGCCCGAGAACGTCTCGCCGACGTCGAACGCGCTGCCGTCGCGGTTGTACGTGCGGTGGTCGTCGGCGGCGAAGGTCGTGTCCTTCGTGTATTTCCCCGACAGCAGCCCGGACGCCAGCGGCACGCGCGCGATGACCCCGACTCCCGCCGCGGACGCCGCGGGCAGGACGGCGTCGAGCGGCTTGAGCCGGAACGCGTTGAGGATGATCTGCACCGTCGCGACGCCGGGGCGCGCGATGGCGGTGAGCGCCTCGTCGACCGTCTCGACGCTCACGCCGTAGCTCGCGATCGCGCCCTCGGCGACGAGCGTGTCGAGCCCGTCGTAGACCTCGTCGCGCGAGTAGACCGCCGTCGGGGGGCAGTGGAGCTGGACGAGGTCGAGGCGGTCCGTCCGGAGGTTCCGCCGCGACCGGTCGGTCCACTCGCGGAACTTCGCGAGCGTGAAGTTGTCCGCGTCCTGGGCCTCACGACGCCCCATCTTGGTCGCGACCGTGATCGCGTGGCCCGGGTTGTCCGCGAGGTAGCCGCCGATGATCTGCTCGCTGCGCCCGTCGCCGTAGACGTCCGCGGTGTCGAAGAACGTCACGCCGGCCTCGGCCGAGGCGTCGAGCACGGCGCGCGCGTCGTCCTCGCTCACGTCGCCCCAGTCGGCGCCGAGCTGCCAGGTTCCCAGTCCGACGACCGAGACGAGCCGTCCCGTGCGTCCGAGCACCTGTCGTTCCATCGTTCCTCCTCGTGCTCCGTCGGGTGCGCCGGGAGACACACCCGGGCACCGAGTCTGACTGCCGAGAGCGCATCGCGCACGCTCGCACGCCGAGTACCGTATGTGAGCGTGAACACCCATGCCCCCTCGGGAACCCAGGTCCGCATCGCCCACGGCGAGCACGCAGCGACGATCACCGAGGTCGGAGCGGCCGTGCGCGAGTACGCGGTGGGCGGCAGGCCCGTCTTCACCTCCTTCCCCGAGGACGAGGTCGCGCCCGCGTTCAACGGCGCGGTCCTGCTCCCCTGGCCCAACCGGCTGCGCGACGGCGCGTACGAGGTGGACGGCACCACGTACCAGGTGCCCGTGTCGGAGCCCGACCGGGGCACCGCCCTGCACGGGCTGGCCTGCTGGCAGGGCTGGGTCGTCGTCGAGCACGAGGCCTCGCGCGCGACGCTCGAGCTGCACCTGCCGCCGTCGCCCGGCTACCCGTTCGACCTCGTCGCGCGCGTCACCTACTCGCTCGACGACGCCGGTCTGCGCGTCCACGTGCGGACGACGAACGTCGGCACCGCGACCGCGCCGTACGGCATCGGCTTCCACCCGTGGCTGTCGGCCGACGGTGCGAACCTCGACGAGTGCACGCTGCGCCTCGACGCCGCGACCCGCGTCACGACCGACGAGCGGCTCCTGCCCACCGGCACCGAGCCGGCCGCCGGGAGCTACGACCTGCGCGAGCCGCGCCTGCTCGCGGGCGTCGACCTCGACGACGCCTACGTCGACGTGCTGCGCGACGCCGACGGCCTGTCCTGGATGCGCCTGTCCGCGCCCGACGGCCGCACGTCCGCCGTCTGGATGGACGGCTCGATGGACACGTGGCAGGTCTGCACGGGCGACCACGTCGGCGACGTCGCGTTCCGCCGGTCCGGCGTGGCGGCGGAGCCGATGAGCTGCGTCGCGGACGCGTTCCGCACCGGCGAGCGCCTCGTGCGGCTCGAGCCGGGCGCCTCGCACGAGGTCGTCTGGGGCGCGACGCTGCTCTGATCGGCGGGCGGTGGGCGGTCCGTCCGATATGCCCGGCTGGACACGCCGTCGCCACGGGATCGTTTCGACCCACGCCGTCCGCGTCGGGGAGAATGGCGCCCGTGGAGGACGCCGTGAGTCGAGAGGTACGGATCTGCGTCGTCGGCGACGAGCTGAGCGCCGGCGTCGGCGACGCGAAGGCCCTGGGGTGGGCGGGGCGCGTCGTCGCGCGCACCCGCTTCCCCCAGCCGGCGTACGTGTTCCCGCTCGCCATCCCCGGCGAGACGACGACGGCGCTCAGCCAGCGCTGGGAGGCGGAGACCGCGCGGCGGTTCGCCCCGGAGCCGGACGTGGACAACCGTCTCGTCATCGGCCTCGGCCGTCACGACCTCGACGCGGGGCTCTCGGTCGCCCGCTCGCGCCTCAACCTCGCGAACGTGCTCGACGTCGCGGAGTCGCACCGCCTGCCGACGTTCGTCGTCGGCCCCCCGCCGGGCCACGCGCAGGACGCCGAGCGGCTCGCCGAGCTCTCGCACGCCTTCTCGGACGTCGCGAACCGGCGCCGCGTGCCGTACGTGGACACGTTCAGCCCGCTCGTGACGCACGAGCAGTGGCTCGCGGACCTCGCGCAGAGCGGCAACGGCTTCCCGGGCCAGGCGGGCTACGGGCTCATGGCGTGGCTCGTGCTGCACACCGGCTGGCACGCCTGGCTGGGCCTCCCCGACGACACGGTCTGACCCGCGAGGTAGAGGCCCGGTAGCGCGAGGTAGAGGCCCGGTAGCGACCAGGCCTCTACCTCGCGGGAGAGACTCAGCCGCGCGAGACCGTGAGGTCGCCGGAGACGGTGTTCGCGGAGACGTACGCGCCGCCCGCGCCCGGCTGGTCGACGTGGTCGACCGACGTCGTGCGCTGCGCGGCCGAGTCCAGGCGGACGCCGTCGAGCACGGCCTTGCCCGTGACGCTGCGGGCCTTGAGGTTGACCGGCGACCCGGCCCCGAGGCGCACGGCCACGTCGCCGGAGACGGTGCGCGCGTCGACGAGCGGCGTGCTCTCGCGCGCCACGACCTCGACGCCGCTCGTCACGGTGTTGACCGACACCCGGCCGAGCGTCCCGCCGAGCGTGACCGCCCCGGACGCGGTGCTCACGTGGACGTCGCCGACGTGCTCGCCGACGTCGACCGCGCCGGTGGCCGTCTTGATCGACGCCGTGCCGGAGACCCCCTGGACACGCACGGCACCGGTCGCGGTCGTCACGGACAGGTCGGCCCGCGACCCGACGACGGAGGCCGCGGCGCGCGCGGTCGTCACCTTGACGGGCACGTGCGCCGGGACGGTGAGCCGGACGACGGCGCGGTCCTTGTCGCGCAGGCCCTTGGCCCGCTCGACGAGGCCCTCGACGCCGGCGAAGTCGTAGCCGACGCGCAGCTCGCCGTCGTGGACGCTCACCTGCAGCGGGCGCTCGGACACCTCGCTGACGTCGAGGTGCGCCCCGGCCTCGCGCGCGGGGTCGGCGACGACGTCGACCGCGCCGTCGGTGAGCTGGACGACGACGCGTCGGACGTCGGCCACGTCGACGGTCTGGGGGGCGTTGATGACCCAGGACTCGGTGCTCATGCGCTTCTCCTCGTTCGGTTCTCTGGTTCGGGGTGCGGTGCGTGCGTCGAGGGGTTCTCGTGATCGTCGGTCAGGGCAGAGTCGCTCGCACGGCCTTGCGCGCGCTGTCGAGCACGGTGCGCAGGGTGTCGACCGTGAGCTCGGAGACGACGCTCGCGGCGTCCGCCCGGCGCAGGTCCGCGCGCACGTCCTCGCGGAAGCGCTGGAGCAGCGCCTCGGCCTCCATGCGCCACGCGTAGGACTCGCCGCGGCGCGGGTCCGGCCGGCCGTCGCGCGGGCGGGCGCGCGCCGTCTGGGCCGCGGCGGCGAGCTCGGCGCGCAGACCCTTCAGCGATCCCTGCACGTCGGCGCGCAGCGCCTCGGCGCGCTGGCGCACCGTCTCGGCGATGCCGTGCTCCAGCGCGGCGACGTCCCCGCGGCGCGCCTCGATCTCCGCGCGCCCGGCGGGCGTCAGCTCGTACGTCGTCTTGCGTCCGTCGGCGCTGCGGTGCACGAGCCCCTCGTCCTCGAGCCGCGCGAGGCGGGGGTAGATCGTCCCCGCGCTCGGCCGGTAGGTGCCGCCGAAGCGCTCCGAGAGCTCGGTGATGAGCTCGTAGCCGTGCTTGGGACCGCTGTCGAGGAGCGCCAGGAGGTACAGCCGGAGCTCGCCGTGCGCGAAGACGGTGGCCATCAGCGGTCCACCGGCCCGCTCGACGGCGCGGCGCCGCGAGCCCCCGGGCTCCCCCACGCGGGAGCGTCGGCATCGACCGGGGCGTCCTCGACCGGGTGCCCGGCCGCGTCCCACGACGTCTCGTCCGGCGCCCCGCGCAGGACGGTCACGTCGCCGGAGACGGCGGAGACCCGGACCGGCGAGCCGGCACCCGACCGGGCGGGCTGGTGGAACGAGCGCGCGGACCCGCGCTGCTCCGTGCCGTCCACGAGGAGGCGCCCGCTCACGCAGCGGATGGCGTAGTCCATCGCGTCGGGGTCCGGCAGGCGCACGAGCACGTCGGCGGAGACGGCGCTCACGGTGATCTCGGACGGGGTGGTGCGGGTGTCGACGGTGACGGAGCCGGAGACCGAGTCGAGGCGCAGCGAGCGGAGGGCGCCGGTCGCCGTGAGGCCGCCGGACACCGAGTCCATGCGGACCGGGCCGTCGTGCTCGCTCGCCGAGACCTCGCCCGAGACCGTGTCGACACGGAGCTCGCCGCGCGTGCGGCTCGTCATCACGGAGCCGGAGACGGTCGCCAGCCGGGCGCCGTCGCGCACGCCCGCGACGAGGGCCTCGCCCTGCACGGTCGCGACCTTGACCGTCGTCGTCGCCGGCACGGCGACGTGGACGTCGGCCGCGTCCTTGCCCGTGTAGGTGCGGAAGCGCTCGAGGAAGCCCTTCCAGCCCGCGACGAAGGGCCCGTAGCCGACCCGGAGCGTGGTCCCCTCGAGGCGCACCTCCAGAGGGCGGCCCACGACCGAGTGGACCTCGACGCGCGTGTCGGTGCGCGTCGGGTCGTCGTGCGCGACGACGTCGATGCGCCCGCCGATGACGGTCGCGTCGAGCGTCCGCACACGCGCGAGGTCGATGGCCTGCGGCCCGGTGACGGTCCAGCTCTCCTGCGTCATCCTGCGCTCCGTCCTGGTCGCGCCCCGGCGCCGTGGCGGCGGTCGCGGGCACTCGCGATATATCTCGTCCGCCAAACACGATATATCGCGTGCTCGGCCGAGGCAAGGGGTCGCGTGTGGGACGATGGTGGGCGGACTTGACCCGCCGAGACCGGCGGGGCTCCCCGATCGTCAGGAGAACATCATGAGCAAGCGCGGACGCAAGCGTCGCAGCCGCAAGGGCAACGCCGCGAACCACGGCAAGCGCCCCAACGCCTGAGACGGCGCACCCCTCCGGGGGATGGCGAGAGGGTCCGGACCGACGACGTCGGTCCGGACCCTCTCTCGTTCCTCGCTCCCCGCGGTGGCCGCGCCTCCGCGGGGCGGGCCTCAGCGCGTCTCGACGACCGTCGTCGTCGTGACCATGACCGTGAGCTGCGTGTGGATGCGCTCCCGCAGCCCCGCCGGCGCCTTCTCGTGGCACGAGCGGCGCACGAGCTGCTTGACGAGCTCCTCGACGCTCAGCTCGGCGAGGCACGGCGAGCAGTGCGCGACGTGCGCGCGCATGCGCAGCTCGTCGTCCGGCGTCATCTCCGAGTCGAGGTACTCGTAGAGGTGCGTGAGCGCGTGCTCGCACTCCGACTCGCCCGCGGTCGAGTGCGGGATGGGCGTCACCGACTCCTCGACCGGGCCGCGCCCCGGGATCCGGCTCTCTGACGTGCTCACGACTCACCTCCGGGGGTCTTGGCCCCCACCAGTCCTCGCCTCACGGCGTAGTCGGCCAACAGCTCGCGCAGCTGGCGCCTGCCTCGGTGCAGGCGGGACATGACCGTGCCGATCGGTGTCCCCATGATCTCCGCGATCTCCTTGTAGGGGAAGCCCTCGACGTCCGCGTAGTACACGACCATGCGCCGGTCCTCGGGCAGCTCCTGCAGCGCGCGCTTCACGTCCGAGTCCGGCAGCCGGTCGAGCGCCTCCGCCTCGGCGGAGCGTAGCCCCTGCGACGTGTGCGAGGCGGCGCGCGCGATCTGCCAGTCCTCGACGTCGTCCGTCTGCGCCTGCTGCGGCTCGCGCTGCTTCTTGCGGTACGTGTTGATGAACGTGTTCGTGAGGATGCGGTACAGCCACGCCTTGAGGTTGGTGCCCGGCCGGTACTGGTGGAACGCCGCGAAGGCCTTCGCGAAGGTCTCCTGCACCAGGTCCTCGGCGTCCGACGGGTTGCGCGTCATGCGCAGCGCCGCGGAGTAGAGCTGGTCGAGGTACTGCAGCGCGTCCTGCTCGAACCGCGCGGCGCGCGCGGCGTCGCTCTCGGTCTGCGGCGCGCGGTTCGTGTCCTCGGCGTCCGTGTCCGTGGGCAGCGTGCCCTCGACCGGCGCCGTCCCCGACGTCGTCGCGGGGCTGCCGGAGACGTCGCTGCCTGAGATTCGCTCTGTCATCAACAACGAGCCTAGTCCCCTGTTCGTCTGGGTGTCCGGTGACGTGACCGGTGCCGACCACGCGGCGGCGAACGCCGCGTCCGCCGTCGGCGCCTCGGGGGTCGACGACACGGCCCGGGCGGCGGGTGCGGGAGTCTCGAGCAGGACGGTCACGAGTGGTGCAACCCGCGGGCACCCTCCCGCATTCCCGCGGCCCGGGGCGGCCCGGCAGCGCGGCGCGCACGCGCGTCGTGGGTGGCGCGGGCGTCCCCCGGAGGGCAGGCTGGGACCGTCCGGCTCACGAAGGAGATCCGATGCTGCTGCGTCACCTCGCGAGGCCCATGCTGGCCTCCTGGTTCGTCTACGACGGCGTCCAGGCCGCCCTCAAGCCCGCCGAGCACGTCCGTGCGGCGCGCAGCGGGGTGGACCTCGTCGAGAAGGGCGCCGGGGTGGACGTGCCGCTGAGCGACCGTCAGGTGGCGACGCTGGTCCGCGCGCACGGCGCGGCCACGGCGGTCGCCGGCCTGTTCCTCGCCGTCGGGAAGGCGCCCCGCACGGCGGCCCTGACCCTCGCCGCGCTCACGGTGCCCCTCGCGGTCGTCAACCAGCCCTTCACCTCGGGCGAGGCGACGCGCGCCGAGCGCACGCGGAAGTTCGTGGCGAACGTCGGCGCGATCGGCGCGGCGCTCATCGCGGGCGCGGACTACGAAGGCCGGCCCGGCGTGCAGTGGCGCCTCGAGAAGGCCCGGCACGACCTCGCGCTCGCCAGGCAGGCGAAGCAGGAGGCTGCGGTCGCGGGCGCGAGGAGCGCCGTGAAGGACGTCTCGGCCTCGGCCCGGGGAGCCGCGAAGGAGGCCCGTCGCTCCGCGAAGAACGCGGCCAAGGAGGCGGGGCGCTCGGCGCGGCGGGCGACGAAGGCCGCCCAGGAGGCGGCCCAGCACGCGGCCGGCCTCGCCGCGGGGGCCGTGCACGACGCCGAGGCGGCGGTCCGGGCGAAGGTCGCCTGACGAGGGCGGGACGCGTCCGCGCGGCGGGACCCTCCGCCGTCGGGCGCGGTCCCTCCACTAGCCTGGAAGCCATGACGACCACGCCCTCCGCCGCGCCCGTGCCCCCCTCCGTCGACGAGGGCTGGGCCGCGCCCACGGCGGGCGGGCCGCTCGACGCGACCGTCGAGGTCCCGGGGTCGAAGTCGCTGACGAACCGGCTGCTCGTGCTGGCCGCGCTCGCCGACGGGCCCGGGACGCTGCGCGGTGCCCTGCGCAGCCGCGACGCGGACCTCATGATCGCCGCCCTGCGCACGCTCGGCGTCGGCGTCGAGGAGGGCGCGTCGCCGAGCGAGCTGCACGTGACCCCCGGTCCGCTGCGCGGCCCCGTGGAGGTCGACTGCGGCCTGGCCGGCACGGTCATGCGCTTCCTCCCGCCGCTCGCGGCGCTCGCCGACGGCACGGTCCGGTTCGACGGCGACGAGGGCGCGCGCGTGCGCCCCATGGGTCCGGTCCTCGCCGCGCTCAGCGCGCTCGAGGTCCCGGTCGAGGGCGACGGCGACGGGCTGCCGACGACGCTCCCCTTCACGATCCGTGGCCGCGGCCGGGTGCGCGGCGGGTCGGTCGACGTCGACGCGTCGGCGTCGAGCCAGTTCGTCTCCGGCCTCCTCCTCGCGGCCGCGCGCTACGACCAGGGCCTCACCGTCCGGCACATCGGCCACACGCTGCCGAGCATGCCCCACATCGAGATGACGGTGGAGGTCCTGCGGGAGGTCGGGGTCGTCGTCGACGACTCCCGGCCCGCGATCTGGCGGGTCGAGCCCGGTCCGATCGCGGCGCGCGACGTGCAGGTCGAGCCGGACCTGTCGAACGCCGCGCCGTTCCTCGCGGCCGCGCTCGTCGCGGGCGGGACCGTCCGCGTCACGGGCTGGCCGACGGCGACGACCCAGCCCGGCGCGATGGTCCCCGAGCTGCTGGAGTCGATGGGCGCGACCGCGTCCCTGGACGGCGACGTGCTGTCCGTGACGGGCACGGGCGAGGTGCGCGGCGTCGACGTGGACCTGCACGCGGCCGGCGAGCTCGCGCCGACGATCGCGGCGCTGGCGGCCCTGGCGGACTCCCCCAGCCGCCTGCGCGGCATCGCGCACCTGCGCGGGCACGAGACCGACCGGCTCGCGGCGCTCGCGACCGAGATCACCCGCCTCGGCGGGCAGGCGGAGGAGACGCGCGACGGCCTGGTCATCACGCCGCGCCCCCTGCACGGCGCACTGTTCCGCACCTATCACGACCACCGCATGGCGACGTCCGCCGCCGTCATCGGCCTGCGCGTCCCGGGGGTCGGCGTCGAGAACGTCGAGACGACGGCCAAGACGCTGCCCGGGTTCGCGGACATGTGGCAGCGCATGCTCGGCGGCGGGACGGGTCCCGGCGAGGGAGCGGCGGCCCGCTGATGGCCCGCCGCGTCCCGGACGAGTCCGACTTCCGCTCGCGCCCCGGCAAGCGCGGCAGCCGTCCCCGCACCAAGCAGCGGCCCGAGCACGCGGACGCGGTCACGGGGTTCGTCACGGGGGTGGACCGCGGCCGGTACACGCTGCTCGTCGGGCACGACGGCCCGGACGGGGGCGACGCGACCGGCGAGGACGAGCGCACGGTCCTCGCGATGAAGGCGCGCGAGCTCGGCCGCACGCGGATCGTGTGCGGGGACCGGGTCGACCTCGTCGGGGACGTGACCGGCGACGACGGGTCGCTCGCGCGGATCGTGCGCATCCAGGACCGGTCGTCGGTGCTGCGCCGCACGGCCGACGACACCGACCCCTACGAGCGCGTGATCGTCGCCAACGCCGACCAGCTCGTCGTCGTCACGGCCCTCGCCGAGCCGGAACCCCGCACGCGCATGATCGACCGGTGCGTCGTCGCGGCGTACGACGCCGGCATGGACGTCCTCCTCTGCCTCACCAAGGCGGACCTGGCCGACCCCGGCCCGCTGCGCGCGCTGTACGAGCCGCTGGGCGTCTCCGTGGTCGTGACGCGGCGTGCGCCCGACGGCCTCGCGCCGGACGGCTGGGCGATCGAGCCGCTCGACGCGGTGCGCGAGGCGCTGGCCGGACGCACGTCCGTGTTCGTCGGGCACTCGGGCGTCGGCAAGTCGACGCTCGTCAACGCGCTCGTCCCGGACGCGCAGCGCGCGACGGGCCACGTCAACGACGTCACCGGTCGCGGCCGTCACACGTCGACGTCGGCCGTCGCGCTGCGCCTGCCGGGCGGCGGGTGGGTCATCGACACCCCCGGCGTGCGGTCGTTCGGCCTCGCGCACGTGCAGGTCGACCACCTGCTGCACGCGTTCGAGGACCTGGACGCGGTCGCCGCGGACTGCCCGCGCGGGTGCACCCACCTCGACGACGCCCCGGACTGCGCGCTCGACGAGTGGGTCGAGACGTCGCCCGACGACGAGACCCGCGCCGCCCGCGCGGCACGGCTCGAGTCGTTCCGCCGCGTGCTCGCCTCGCGCACCGGCGCCGCCTGAGCCCTGGCCCGCGCGGCGCCTCCCTCGCCCCGGGCAGGCACCGCTACGGTGTGAGCCATGACGCCCCCCTCGACGCGCGGCTACGACGACGACCTGCGCCTCGCCCACGTGATCGCCGACCAGGTCGACGCGCACACGATGTCCCGGTTCAAGGCTCTCGACCTGCACGTCGAGTCCAAGCCCGACTCGACGCCGGTGAGCGACGCCGACCGCACCGCCGAGGAGATCATCCGCGGCCAGCTCGGCCGGGCGCGCGGTCGCGACGCGATCGTCGGCGAGGAGTTCGGCGAGACCGGGCACGGCGCGCGGCGCTGGATCGTCGACCCCATCGACGGGACCAAGAACTTCGTGCGCGGCGTGCCCGTGTGGGCGACGCTCATCGCGCTCGCCGACGGCGACGAGGTCGTCGTCGGGCTCGTCTCGGCACCCGCGCTGGGTCGGCGCTGGTGGGCCGCGAAGGGTACCGGCGCATGGACGGGCAAGTCGCTCGCCGCCGCCTCACGGCTCCAGGTGTCGGGCGTCTCGTCGTGGTCCGACGCCTCGTTCGCCTACGCGTCGCTCGACGGCTGGGAGGAGCGCGGAAAGCTCGAGCCGTTCCTCGACCTCCTGCGCGGCGCGTGGCGCACGCGCGGCTACGGCGACTTCTGGTCGTACATGCTCGTCGCCGAGGGCGCCGCCGACGCGGCCGCCGAGCCCGAGCTCGAGCTCTACGACATGGCCGCGCTCGTCCCCATCGTCACCGAGGCCGGCGGCCGGTTCACGTCGCTCGACGGCGCCGACGGCCCGTGGGGCGGCAACGCCGTCGCGACGAACGGGCTGCTGCACGACGAGGTGCTGGGCCGCCTGGGCTGACGGGCTCGTCGCCCCGGCGGCGCCCCTGTTCGCCCCGAGTTCGCCCCGGTGTCAGCCGCGCGGCACGTCCTTGAGCTCGGACCAGTCGTACCAGAGCAGGTCGCGCTCGCCCACCCGCTCGATGGCCGCGTCGAGCGCGGCGTCCGCGTCGGGACCGTCGTCGTCCGCCGCGGCGAGCACGGCCTCGACGTCCCCGACCGCCTCCGGCTCGTCGACGTGCACGCACACGATCGCGACGTCGGGCACGGTCCGCAGCACCTCGACGGCGCTCGGCGCGGGCGCGTCCTCGTCGTCCGAGTCCTCGGCCCCCACGACCTGGACCGCGCCGTCGGGCACCTCGAGCGTGACGACGAGCCGCTGCCGCGGCGCGTCCGGGCGCGCCGCGACGAGCGCGAGCGAGTCGTCCGCCGCCTCCAGCGCGGCCGCGTACTCCAGGCCCTCCTCGTCCTCGTCGGGCAGCGCGCGCGTCAGCGCGGCGGTCACGGCGTGGGCGCCGCGCGGGGCGACGCTCCAGCGGGCGGCGTCGGCGGTCACGGTGACGGCGTCGAGCTCGTCGAGCGTCGCGGGAAGGTATATGCGCATGGTCAATTATGACGCCATCTCAAAGCCGTGCAAGGCGCGCTGACAAACAAACGGCTTCTCGGACGACAGCAACCAGACGATCCTCCGCCGCATCACGTCGCCGTAATCGCGCGGAAGTTCTGCCAGAAAGAGCACAATAGGCACCTGGCCGATGAAGCCCTCACCCAACGCCGGCTCGAATACTGCTCGCAGGTCCGGGTCCAAGGCCCCAGCCTCGAGCGCCGCAGTTGACCCCTGGAAAAGCCTAAAGAGCGCCCCCAATTGACCTGAGAGGCCCGAAGACACGTCCTCCGACTCCATCAAACGCACCTCCTCAGAGACCGTTCGCCAATGTGCAGCCAGGGCGATCCTAAACGCCCACCAGCAACTCGGATTGTCACACCAAATACGAAGAAGCTTCTTCGCCAAATCACTGCTCTCGTATTGCGCGCTGAAGTTGCTCCGCGCGGATGCGTCGACCCGCCCCCCGAGAACAACTCGCTCCAACTCGTCCTCGGACAGCAAGTCAAGCCACGCAACATGAACCCAACGATGCCGCCAGGAACTCAAAGGAGTATCGGCTGTTGCAACGAGCGCGCTCACCAGACGTTGCTCTCGATCATTCGCCTCCGCGGCCGTCCCTGAATCGCCGATAACTGGCGCGCCACGCCTCGACCCCTCGCGTAGCGCAATGGTCGCCATGCTCCCGAGGAAGAATGCCAGGTCCGAGAACTTCTCTTGGACCCATGGATCCGCCTGCGAGGACTCATTCGGAAGGAGCGCTTCGATAACCGACGTCAGTTCCTCGACCACTCCTTGTTCACCGATGTTCTGCGTCACCAGTAACGCGAAGTAGGGGAACCCAACCTCAGAGACGGATCGCAACTCCGGTATGTACGCTACATGACCTGACACGCTAATTTCCCGATATGGGCAAGTTTCGTCAAGGATTGCGAAGCCGTCGCGCGACCAACGGAGTTCGGCACGCAACCAATCATCAAGCTCGCCGAACTCGCCGGCCCTTGCCATCGCGGCAAGACAAGACCAGAACTGCGATAGCGCCTCCGGTGCAGATCCGACCGCACGCGAGAAGTAACTGGCGCGACCTAGAAACTCACCAAGTACCCACGGCACACGAAACCTACCGATATCCCACTCGACGGTGGCAGAACATGCATCAAAGAACGCCGCAAGCGTCTCGGCGCTCGGCTGGCGACAGAATGCCCCGGACGCGAAAGCCGGCCCCCAAGCCTCTTCAGCACCGGGCCGAAACCGCGAGAGAACATCGAACAACTCTCCCGAATGGGCGTCGCCCAAACCCACGACCTGCAGTTCGCTCGATGACGCTGTCGGCAAAAACCGAAGGAACGTCTCGCTCGCGGCGCGGAATCGCTCCCGAAAGAGCGAGGCAATCGATTCAAGTTGCCCCAGTCCTTCAACCGACTCCGGATCGCCCGCGAACCGGAACCCCGATTCGGCTAGAACAAAGTCATTCGGTGTGTAGTCCAAGTCTCCAGCCTCCAGGATCTCGAACAGAAGGCGCGACTCAAGTTCCGACGCGAGACCGAGCAGGGCTAGTCGCGCCTCGCGCGGCGCCCGAACCACAAGGTCGAGCAGCAAGGGGACGGCCCACTGCCTTTCCCGTTCCGCCAGACTGTGGACCACAAAGGCGCGGTTTAGCAGCGCAGACAGATCCATACCGTCCCAGGTCGGGATTTCTCGGACAAGCACCTCCCGCACACGAGACGAGTGCGCAATGCTAGCAAAGTCGCCACATTCGGCAGTATATGGTCCGTCGAGTAACAGGATCGCTCTTTCCGCCAATAGGCGTTCATACTTCGGCGCACGTACTGTCGCTCCATCGGCGAGAATTCGAAGGGCGAGAGTGCTCCCTTGCATCGGCAGTGCATCTGGAAGTCCGGACCAATTCAGCGATTCACATACAGTGACAAGTCCATCACGAAGGATTTCGCGGTCCGCAAAGATCTTACCCGCGGCGAAGAGAATTGTGTTCCGCCAATAGTCAATACGCGCATACTCTTCTACGGTCACCCAGAGGGTCTCGGGTTCCAGGTCAACGATATACTCGCCCGCCATAAACTCCTGGAGACTGCGGATCTCGAACCCAAGGCGGTCGGAGGTAATGGTCGCCAGGAAGACTAGCCGGTCCGTCACCAATTCGGAAAAGCGTAGACGCAACGCCTCGGCCTCGCTAGGGTCATGCCCCTGCGAGGTCAGGCGATCAACGATTGCCTGCTCTAGATCTTCCCGATCAATAGAACTAGACGTCCCACCCGCCTCGGCGCCTCTGGATTGCAGCTTGAACCCGATGGATCGATGAATCGCGTCGATGTCGCTTTCGTAGTCGCGCAAGAGGGTGGCCAGGGGAGTGTTCTTTTCCTGCTCCCGCTGGAATATCACGCGGTAGTACTGATTGAATAGTCGCCAACGATCGCTTGGCGCCTGGCCCAGCCGCTCAATCAGCATCACCATAATTGTGACCTGCAAAGGCGAACCCATAAGGCGCGCCGTCGCATCTGTGGCCAATGCCGCGCCCATCTTTGCCTTAAGTTCGTTTGCGCGATCGCTGTTCGCACCGTTGCGTAGGGAGATGAACGAGTCCGCGAAGGCCTGCGCAGTCTTGGGTGGCAGTTTCGTTAGGACGAGGTGCTTGTACTCCGCAGGATCGAATTCGTTACTGTAGCCCTGCGGCCTTGTCGTACACACGGTGACTACATCGGCGCTTGCTGTGGCCACCTCGACGAAAAAGTCAGAGATCACACGTAGAACTTCGTCGCGATTGCTGCTATCCGGCACCTCGTCCAGACCGTCGATCAGGAGGAGCCACGGATACTCTCGGAGCCATTTGAGAATATCTTCCGAAGTAATACTGCGACCCGAGCGCTCATTAATCAGAAGGGCGATGTACTCGATCAGGCTGCGCGCTCGACCGTTGCTGAGGGTGTCTGCGAGTCGGGTCATGATGATCCGAATAGGCCATCTGCGGGAGACCGGGCGCTCCACACCTAGTCGTTGCATACTCTCATCGACCCTGCCAATCGCGTCCCGGATGTTGCTGATAGATGCCGTGGACGTGTCCCGCAGGAAATCGCTTCGGTAGACCTGCGCAAGGTACTGCGTCACAGTCGATTTCCCTTGCCCCGGACCACCGATGAGGACGACACGCGGGTTGGCCCCTGAATGGCGTCGACTGGCTTCGGTCTTTCGGTCTGAGGTTTGAACCAGATGAGGAACAATGCCCTGATCGGGTTCTTCTGAATCCGATTCGAGCGCTGATATCTTTGTATAGCGCGCGTTGTCGACCGCGAACGGAACGTCGGTAAAGACCTCAGGCATTGAGTTTCCCGCCTCGGAGGCACTGCCAGCCTGCGCCAAGTTTAGGCGGTTGTCGTCGACAAGCATCAGTCCAGCATGGGATAGCAGTGCCGATCGCAGCTCTCGCTCGCGGTCGTTTTTCTCATCGAGGAGGCTGCTGATGACATCGCCTGGGGTAACCCATGCGGCGTAGGCTCGACGAATTTCGCCATGCTTGTCGAGCAAGGTCCGAATGTCATCGAGATGAAACACCCTGAAGTTCTTGAGGCTGGGCAGGAAGGCGGCTGCGAGTTCCTCCACCTGCCGATTGATATCGTCGATTCCTCCACCCGGGTACGGCGAGAGACGGACGTTCGTGGCGATCAGTATGTAATCGGGCTTCCGGAGCCTCTTCGTTGAGTCCCGCCAGGATTTAAGTTCGGACTCGATCTGTCCAATAAGCCACTTGCGATTGTCCTCCACATCGCGGTTATCTCTCCGGGCTTTCGCCTGGAGCACTCCGAGACCATCCCATTGCTCGTGACCACGGAGAGGTGCGATGGCTCCCTCCCATTGGGCCTCTCGGCCACCGTCGGGACCATCACCGAAAATCTGCACTATTGGCCCTAGTTCCGCGCGCAGAAGAGACTGGCTCAGGTGCTCGAACTCTCGGTTTCCAAGACGCGACAGGTCGTAGTCCACTAGAAGAGGATGCCGCAGAGTGACACGTTTGCCAACTGTCACGTTCGACGTGTCGCCCTACAGGGGCGCACGGATCACGTCTTTTGGCTTCACGAGTTGACGACAGCTGAAGGCGTTAGCCTCGCTTGTCGCCCGGCTGGGACCACGGCCGCGGTTTGCCAGGAAGACCTCGTCCTCGAAGGTTCCGTCAGAATCACCGAGCCATAGTTCCTTCGGGACCAACTCGCTGGTCGGCGAGCGGTTCGATTTTGAGTTGCATCGGGTGCAGCGCCGGCGCGGTTCGCGCGGCCCTCAGCGTGCAAAGGCGGGGTGTGTGCCGCCCTTATGCGGCACACACCCCGCCTTCACATGCTCCGTCGCCGTTGAGCGTTCCCGGGTGGGTCCAGGCTCTTTACTCGTTCTGCCCGTGGCAAACCTTGTACTTCTTGCCCGAGCCGCACGGGCACTGCGCGTTGCGTGGGGTGCCGGGGAACGTGCGCCCGTCGCTCTCGACCGCGCTCGCCTCGCCGTGCAGCGCCCGGCGCGACCGCCGGCTCGCGTCACCCGAGACGACGGCCTGGCCGGTGCCGTCCTCGCTCGGCGCGCTGTAGGAGAGCGGCACCTGGCGGTCGGGGCCGTCGAGACCCTTCGCGATGAGCGTCCCCGGGCGGTCGCCGCTCGGGCCGCCGAACGCCGCCGGGGTCGCGACCGGGACGGGCTCCGCCTCGACCGGAGCGTCCTGCGCCGGGGCGTCGTCCGTCGCGGGTGCGTCCTCGGCGGGAGCGTCCTGCGCCGGAGCGGCGGCCTGCTGAGCTGCTGCCGCGAGACCCGCCGCGGCACCGGCCGAGGCCGCGCCGGCCGCCCCGCCGAGCGCCTGGCCGGCCGCCGACTGCGCGGCCTGCGCCGCGTCCGCGACCGAGATCGCCGGCGCCTGGCCCGGCGCCGCACCCGGCTCGGCGACCTTGACCTCGAGGTTGAAGAGGTAACCGACCGTCTCCTCCTTGATGGCCTCGGTCATCGCCTGGAAGAGCTGGAAGCCCTCGCGCTGGTACTCGACGAGCGGGTCGCGCTGCGCCATCGCGCGCAGGCCGATGCCCTCCTTGAGGTAGTCCATCTCGTAGAGGTGCTCGCGCCACTTGCGGTCGAGGACCGAGAGCGTCACGCGCCGCTCGAGCTGGCGCATGTTCGCCGCGCCGAGCTGCTCCTCGCGGTTCTGGTAGGCGATGCGGGCGTCCGAGAGGATCTCCTCGAGCAGCAGGTCCTGCGACAGCCGGGTCGCCCCGCCCGCCTGCTCGACGACCTCGTCCGGCTCGATCGAGATGGGGAAGACGGCCTTGAGCGCGGTCCACAGGCCGTCCAGGTCCCAGTGCTCCGGGTTGCCCTCGGCCGTCGCGCCCTCGACGTACGCCGTGACGACGTCGGTGAGGAAGTGCTGCACCTGCTCCTGCAGGTCCTCGCCCTCGAGCACGCGGCGGCGCTCGTCGTAGATGACGGTGCGCTGGCGCGACAGGACGTCGTCGTACTTGAGGACGTTCTTGCGGATCTCGAAGTTGCGCGACTCGACCTGGCCCTGCGCGCTCGCGATGCCGCGCGTGACCATCTTCGACTCGAGCGGCACGTCGTCGGGGAACCCGGCACGGTTCATCATCGACTCGGCCAGGGTCGAGTTGAACAGGCGCATGAGGTCGTCCTGCATCGACAGGTAGAACCGGGACTCGCCCGGGTCGCCCTGACGGCCGGAACGACCGCGGAGCTGGTTGTCGATGCGGCGCGACTCGTGGCGCTCGGTGCCGAGCACGTAGAGGCCGCCGAGCTCACGGACCTCGTCGTGCTCCGCCGCGACCGCGGCCTTCGCCTTCTCCAGCGCGTCGGGCCAGGCCGCCTCGTACTCCTCCGGGTTCTCCGCGGCGTCGAGGCCGCGCGCCGCGAGGTCCGCGACCGCCATGAACTCGGCGTTGCCGCCGAGCATGATGTCGGTCCCACGACCGGCCATGTTCGTCGCGACCGTCACGGCGCCCTTGCGGCCCGCGAGGGCGACGATCGAGGCCTCCCGCTCGTGCTGCTTCGCGTTGAGGACCTCGTGCGGCACGCCCTGCTTCTTGAGCTTGGACGACAGCAGCTCGGACTTCTCGACGCTCGTCGTGCCGACGAGCACCGGCTGGCCCTGCGCGTGGCGCTCGACGATGTCCGCGACGACCGCGTCGAACTTGCCCTCCTCGTTCTTGTACACGAGGTCGGGCTGGTCGACGCGCTGCATCGGCCGGTTCGTCGGGATCGGCACCACGCCGAGCTTGTAGGTGCCCTGGAACTCGGCGGCCTCGGTGTCCGCGGTACCGGTCATGCCCGAGAGCTTGGAGTACAGGCGGAAGTAGTTCTGGAGCGTGATCGTGGCGAGCGTCTGGTTCTCCGCCTTGATCTGCACGCCCTCCTTGGCCTCGATGGCCTGGTGCATGCCCTCGTTGTACCGGCGGCCGGGCAGGATGCGCCCCGTGTGCTCGTCGACGATCATGACCTCGCCGTTGAGCACCACGTAGTCCTTGTCGCGCTTGAAGAGCTCCTTCGCCTTGATGGCGTTGTTGAGGAACCCGATGAGCGGCGTGTTGAGGGACTCGTAGAGGTTGTCGATGCCGAGGTAGTCCTCGACCTTCTCGATGCCCGGCTCGAGCACGCCGACCGTGCGCTTCTTCTCGTCGACCTCGTAGTCCGAGCCCGGGCTCAGGCGGCGCACGACCTTCGCGAACTCGCCGAACCAGCGGTTCGTGTCGCCCGACGCGGGACCGGAGATGATGAGCGGCGTGCGCGCCTCGTCGATGAGGATCGAGTCGACCTCGTCGACGATCGCGAAGTGGTGGCCGCGCTGCACGAGGTCGTCCGTGGACCACGCCATGTTGTCGCGCAGGTAGTCGAAGCCGAACTCGTTGTTCGTGCCGTACGTGATGTCCGCGGCGTACTCCTGGCGGCGCTGCGCGGGCGTCTGGCCGGACAGGATGACGCCGGTCGTCAGGCCGAGGAAGCGGTAGACGCGGCCCATGAGCTCGCTCTGGTACTTCGCCAGGTAGTCGTTCACCGTGACGACGTGGACGCCCTTGCCCTCGAGCGCGTTGAGGTACGCGGCCGTGGTCGCGACGAGGGTCTTGCCCTCACCGGTCTTCATCTCGGCGATGTTGCCGAGGTGCAGCGCCGCGCCGCCCATGAGCTGGACGTCGAAGTGCCGCTGGCCGAGCGTGCGGCGCGACGCCTCGCGCACCGCGGCGAACGCCTCGGGCAGCAGGTCGTCGAGGGTCTCGCCGGCCGCGAGGCGCGCCTTGAAGCGGTCGGTCTCCTCCCGCAGCTCCTCGTCGGTGAGATCCTCGAAGCCCGGCTCGAGCTTGTTGACCTGGTCGGCGAGGCCGGACAGCTTCTTGAGGATCCGGCCCTCGCCGATGCGAAGGACCTTGTCGAGGATCGAAGGCACGCAGGACTCCCGTATCGATCGGTGCCCGGGCCGGGTGGTCCGGGAGCAGCGCCGACGCTCTCCCGCGCGGGCGCGCACGGCAGCGGACGTCGGCAACGTCACACAACATCGTAGGCGAGTCGGAGCGACGTCGGACCCGCCCGGGTTTCGCCGACGACGAACCTCGCCGCCGAGACCCGCGCCAGCCTACGACGGCACGGGTCCCTCCGGCAGGCCCGCCCACCGACGGCGGTCGTCCCGTCAGGCGCCCGCCACCTCGGCCGCGAGCGCCGGCGCGAGGTCGCCCGACGGCGCGACGTCGACCTCGGGCACGCCCAGCCACCCTCCGAGCACGCGGAGCTCGGCCGCGAGGCGCGCCGCCGTCTGCTCCCCCGCCGACTGCTCGCGGTGCGCCGACAGCACCCGCAGGACGCCCGCCCGCCGGTCGGCCTTGAGGTCGACCCGCGCGGTGAGGTCCTCGCCCTCGAGGAACGGCAGGACGTAGTAGCCGTGCACCCGCTTCGGTGCGGGCACGTAGATCTCGATCCGGTAGTGCACGTCGAACAGCCGCTCGAGCCGCGTGCGCTCGAACACGAGCGGGTCGAACGGGTTGAGCAGCGTCGTCGCCGTCGCGCGACGCGGGAGCGCGGCGTCCGCGTGCAGGTACGTCGGCTCGTCCCAGCCCCGCACCGTCACGGGCCGCAGGGTCCCGGCCTCGACGAGCTCGTCGAACGCGGTGCGCACCGCGGGCCCCCGGAGCCGGAAGTAGTCCTTGAAGCAGCGCAACGTCCCCACCCCGTGCGCACGGGCCCCGATCTCGAGCAGGGCGCGCACGGCGTCCGCGTCCGCGACGGGCGGGGCCGCGAGGACCTCCGGCGGGAGCACGCGCTCCGTGAGGTCGTAGCAGCGCTCGAAGGCGCCGTTGCGACGCGCCGAGGTGATCTCGCCCGTGAAGAAGAGGAACTCGAGCGCACGCTTGGCGACCGTCCAGTTCCAGCCCCACTGCGAGCGGTCGCGCGGGTGCGCCCGGCCCTCGGCCTCCAGGATCTCGTGCACCTCGCTCGCCGTGATCGGGCCGCGCTCCGTGACGAGGCGACGCACGTCGACCACCGCCTCGGAGTGGCTCATCTCCACCGCGCTGATCGTCCCCCACGCCTCGGTCCGGTACCGACGGCGGCGCCACTCCAGCAGCGGCCACGTGCTCGGCGGGACGTACGACGCCATGTGCGCCCACGTCTCCACGAGCCGTCGCGGGGCGCGACCCGCCGCGCGGTCCAGCAGCGCCGTGTCGTACGGGCCGAGGCGCGCGTACAGCGGCATGAGGTGCGCCCGCGCGAGCACGTTCACCGAGTCGATCTGCAGCAGCCCGAGGCGGTCGATCACCCCCTGGACCTGCCGCATCGTCGGCGCGCGCCCGACGGTCCCGTCGTACGGACGCTCCCGGTGCAGGCCCTGGGCGGCGAGCGCGACACGGCGCGCCTGGGACAGGGACATCGACTCGGACCTCGACGGCATGACGACCACCCCCCGATCCTGCCGAACCCCACCCACACCCGCCCCGTGCCGAACAGGCGGTCCTGGCGCGTCCCGGTCACCGGACGCACCACGACCACCCGTTCGGCCGACCCCGAGGGCCTGGTCGCGGCGGGACAAAGACGGCGGGCGGGACGGGCGGGCAGCGCGACGCGCCCGGACCCGAGGAGGGTCCGGGCGCGTCGGCGACGGTCAGGCGGTCTTCTCGACCGCGGCGTCGGCGCAGTCGCAGGACGTGTCGAGCGCGACGACCCCGTACGTCCAGCCGCGGCGCCGGTAGGCGACGGACGGGCGCGAGGTCTCCACGTCGACGAAGAGGAAGAAGTCGTGGCCGACCATCTCCATCTCGTACAGCGCGTCGTCCACGGTCATGGGTTCCGCGGAGTGCAGCTTCTGCCGGATGACGACGGGCGAGTCGCCGAGGGTGGTCTCGACGGCCTCCCCGGGCGCGGTGGGCGCGGTCGGCGCCGGCGGCGGGGGTGCGGCGTGCGTGGCCGGGTCGTAGGGGCGCACGTCGACGGGCGGCACGACGGTGTGGTTGCGGTGGTCCTTGCGACGGTCGCGGGCACGGCGCAGGCGCTCGGCGAGCTTGTCCATCGCGAGGTCGAGGGCGCCGAACCGGTCGTCTGCCGCAGCCTCGGCACGGACGACGGGTCCCTTGGCGCGCACGGTCAGCTCGACGCGTTCGCGAACTCCGGAGAGCCTCGGGTTGTTCTCGTGGGTGACCTCGACGTCCACGCGCTGCGCCGTCGGCGCGAGCTGCTGGACCTTGGCGAGCTTGTCCTCCACGTGCCGGCGGAAGCGGTCTGCCACTTCCGTGTGCCTGCCGACGACGACGATCTCCATGTGAGCCTCCGCGAGGATCTTGTGCGGCGCCCGGCTCGATGCGTCCGAGCGCCTCGTTCGGATTCGGTAGGAGCACCCGTTCCCGGGTGCGGTGGGCTACCACCTCCTTGCGGCGCGAGGCCGCGCGCTCGGTACGCTCGCGCGGCGTCGGACGTGCCCTGCACCTCCGTCGTCCGCGGCGACTGGCCCTCAGACTAACCCGCGCCCCGGGGTGTCGGCAGCACCAACGGGAGGTGAACCGGAGGACCTTCGGCCCCGCCCGTCCGACGGGGTTCCACCCGCCTCCCCCGGCGCCCGGCGACGCGTCGACGGCGCGGGCGTCGCGGCCAGCACGAAGGCTCCCAGCACGGGCATCCCGGCGCGGGAGAGGGCGGTCTCGCACGCGGCGAGGGTGGCCCCGGTGGTGAGGACGTCGTCGACGAGGAGGCACGCGAACCGCTCCTGGACGACCGCCCGCGCCCGCCGCCCGGTCACGGGTCCCGCCGCGAGGCCGACCGCCCCGAGGCGGGCACCGCGCGCCCGCGCGCCGAGCCCGACCTGGTCGCGGACCGGTCCCCGCTGGGTCAGCAGGGGCACGGCCCGCGCCGGCGTCCCCGCGGTGGCGAGACCCGCGGCGACCGCCCGCGCGAGCACGACGACGGGGTCGCGCCCGCGGGCCCGGCGCGCGGCGGCGGACGTCGGCGCGGGCACGACGAGGACCGGCCCCGCCGGGGCGCCGGGACGGGCGCCGAGGGCCTGGCCCAGGTCGGCACCCGCCCGTCCGGCGACGGCTCCCAGCGGGCGGTCGAGGTCGGCCCGCCCGCGGTCCTTCCAGGCGACGACCACGCCGCGCACCGGGCCGGCGTAGTGCGCTGGGGCCCAGACAGGAAGGGGCGCGACGCCGTCGAGCCGGTCGAGGCGGGGAGCCGCCTGCTCGCGGCGCCGCAGCGGTGCGCCCAGCGGCGCGAGGCAGTCGCGGCACCACCGCACGTCGGGACGGCCGCACCCCGGGCACGCGACCGGCAGCACGAGGCGCGTGACGTCATCGAGAGCACGGAGGAGCACCGGACGAGCATGCCCGGGGCGCGGCCTGCGCGCGGGTGCGGCGGCGAGCCCTGTGGACGACGACGGCCCCGCGCCCCGGACCGGCGCCCGGCGTCGGGTCCTGGGGCCAGCGCCTGTGGTCGGGCCCCGACGAGGGCGAGCCGAGGCCCCGGTCAGCCGGGGTAGGTGGGCAGGCGCACCTCGGTCGCGACCTTCGTCCAGAGCGTCGAGGTGCCCGCCGCGTAGAGGCTGCTGTCGCTGGTCCCGACGAGGGTCGTGGCGATGCCCGTCGCCGAGGCGAGGGACACGGCGTCCTCGACCGGCGACGAGGCCATCGTCGGCCCACCGACGGGGACGCGCTGCACGACGGGGTCCGCCGTCCCGACGGTGCGGCCGAGCACCCCCAGCAGGGCCCGGTCCACCCACGTGACCTGGGTGGCGGCGACCACGGGCTGCCCCACGCGGACCGGCTCCGAGAGCTGGGTCGGGCGACCTGCCTCGTCGCGGACGATGCCGGCGACCTGGATCTGCGCCCCGCTCCCGGCGTCGCTCACGACGGCGACCCGCGCGCCGTCCGGCGCGACGCGCACCGACATGATCGTGCGGCCCTCGAGCCAGGGGGCCGCGACGGTGGAGACCGCCGCGTCGGACCCCGCGCCGCGGAGGTCGACGACCTGGAGCGTGCCCGCCTGCACCTGCGGCCCGCTCCACAGGTACTGGAAGCGGTCGATCGTCGGCGCGAGGAGGTTCGACCCCGTGAGCAGCGTCGTCGGCCCGGACTCCGCGGTGGGCGCCGTGACGATGCGGCCGCCACCGTCGCGGACCACGTACGTCGCGTCGGAGGACCGTCCGCGGAAGGCGAGGGCCGTCGGCTGGAGCCCGGTGAGCGGCGCGGCGGACGCGACCGCCTTGGTCGTGCGGCCCTCGAGGCTCATGATCTGGTCCCCGGACAGGACGACGGGATCGTCGGGCGTGGTCGCGACGCCGATGGTCGGGACCTCGTCCGCGGAGAGGGCGGACCCGCCCACCCCGATCGTGATCTCCACGCGTCCGCCGAGGGACGCCTGGAGCTGGGCGAGGAGGAGGGCGCGGTCGGCGGGCGACGCCTCCGTCACGGGCTCGGTGAGCGGCACGATGACGGCGCCCTCGCCCGGAGGCACCGAGTCGATGCTCAGCGCGGTGCCCTCGGGGGCGACCGTCGCCACGGAGCCCGCGAGCCACTCCGCCGGCCCGCGCAGCGTCTCGCGCACTGCGAGCGCCTGCCAGTTGCGGCTCGGGAACCAGCGCGCGTCGGGCACGAGGTAGGCGCGGTCGACCGTCGGGAAGTAGAGGTTGACCTGCTTGTACGTCTGCGCGAAGTTCGCCTCGGTGATCGTCAGGCCGTCGTCGACGGCGTCGATGCGCCACTGGTCGTCGTCGTCGCGCACGAGCCCGTAGGAGATCTCGATCGTCTGCCCGGGGGCCTGCTCGGTGTAGACGCCGTGCTCGTCGATGGTGCCGGTGAGCTCCGCGGTCGTGCGGACCGTCGTGACCCCGTCCTCGAGCGTCGACTCGTCCACGACGAGCTCCGGCTCGCCCGCGAGGATCGCGACCTGCGCGAGCGGCGACCACTCCTCCTGCACCTCGGACGTGAGGAACTCCGAGGCGACGTCGAACGAGCTCCGCGCGCCCTGGGCCTGCGCCGCGAGGAACCCCTGGACGATCTGGGTCGGCGACGCGTCCCGGATCGGGGCCGCGGCGCTGACGAACGGCTGGCCCGGGTCCTCGGGGGTGGCCTGCCCCTCGGTGACGGGCCCGGAGGTCGGGATGGAGGCGCACGCGCCGAGCGCGGCGACCAGCGCCGTCGCGAGCCCGGCGGCGAGCGCGTGCCCGGCCCGCCGACGCAGGGTTCGACCGCGCAGGGTCCCGGTCGTGGTCATCGCGCCTCCCGCACGTCGTCGCCGATCAGGTGCTCGTCGCCGGTCCCGGGCTCGGCCCCTCGGCCGGGGTGCCCGGCGTGGTCGCGCGGCAGGACGACGGGGATGCCGCCCGTGACCGACGGGAGGTCGGCAGGACCGGCCGTCCCCTCGACGTCCTCGACGACCGGGGTCGTCGCGCTCCACTCGGCGGGGAGACCGCGGCCGACGGCGGCCTCGGCGACGAGCGGCAGCGGCGAGGACTGGAGCCGGATGCCCGCGCGCCGGGGGAGCGTGAGCCGGAAGCTCGCGCCGCGGCCGGGACGACCCCACGCCTCGAGCCAGCCGCCGTGCAGGTGCGCGTCCTCGAGCGAGATCGCGAGGCCGAGGCCCGTCCCGCCGGTCGTGCGGGCGCGGGCCGGGTCCGCGCGCCAGAAGCGGTCGAACACGTGCTGGACCTCGTCCGGCGTCATGCCGACGCCGTGGTCGCGCACCGCGATCGCGACGGCGTGCCCGTCGCCCTCGACCGTGATCTCGACGGGCCGCTCCTCGGCGTGCTCGATCGCGTTGACGACCAGGTTGCGGACGATGCGCTCGACGCGACGCGGGTCGATGTCGGCCGTGACCGGCTCGTCCCCGAGGTGGACGGACAGCCACACGCCCTTGCGCTCGGCGAGCGGGGCGGCGTGGTCGACGGCGGCGTTGACGACGTCGCGCAGGTCGCGCCGCTCGGCGTCCAGGACCGCGGCGCCCGCGTCGAACCGGCTGATCTCGAGCAGGTCGGCGAGGAGGTCCTCGAACCGGTCGAGCTGGGCCTGCAGCAGCTCGGTCGAGCGCCTCGAGACGGGGTCGAAGTCCTCGCGCGAGGAGTACAGCACCTCGGACGCCATGCGGATCGTCGTGAGCGGCGTCCGCAGCTCGTGGGAGACGTCGGAGACGAACCGGCGCTGGAGCATCGACAGCTCCTCCATGCGCCCGATCTGCTCCTGCAGCCCCTGCGCCATCTCGTTGAACGAGTGCGCGAGCGACGCCATCTCGTCGTGCCCCTTGACCGGGAGCCGCTCGTCGAGGCGGCCGTCGGCGAGGCGCTCCGCGACGGTCGCCGCCTGCCGCACGGGCAGGACGGCCTGGCGCGTGACGAGCGCGGTGATGCCGACGAGCAGGGCGAGCAGCACGAGCGCGCCGACCAGCAGGACCGACTGCAGGAAGCGCAGCGTCTCCTGGTCCGCCCTCAGGTCGTAGAGGTAGTAGAGCTCCCAGGTCCCGGCGACAGGCACCTCGACCGTCGAGCCGACGACGATGCCCGGCACGACCGGCGAGTCCGGGTCCGACGGGTCGACCGGGATCGCGACCGACTGGAGGTACTGCTCGCCGTCCGCGGAGACCGTGGCCGCGCGCATCTCGGGCGTGACGAGGTCGGTGAGCTGCGGGTTCGTCGACAGGTCGAGGAACCCGACGGTGCTCGACCCGCCGGCCTGCCACAGGAAGACGTCGCGCGACGAGCCCGTGCTCTGCAGCATCGAGAACAGGTCGAACAGCAGCGACTGCGCCTCGGTCGCGTTCGCCGCGGGCGACGCGTCGAGCGTGTTGCGCGCCTGCTGCGTCGACTGCGCGCTCTCCAGGTCGACCTCGTCCGCGCGCCGCTCGTAGAGCCCGTCGCGCATCGCGTCGGTGAGGTAGGCGCCGAGCGCGCCGACGGTGAGGACGCCCACGACGAGCGCGGACGTGACGACGCGGAGCTGCATCGAGGAGCGCCAGCGCCACACGACGCGGCGGGCCGTGGCGCGCGCGCGGCGTCGGACCCGGCGCCAGAGCCCCCGCCAGCGCCCGTCGGTGGAGCCGGCCGTCGCGCTCACGTGCGGGTCGCGCCCGCCTTGTACCCGACGCCACGGACGGTCAGCACGATCTCCGGGTTCTCCGGGTCGTGCTCGATCTTCGAGCGCAGGCGCTGCACGTGGACGTTGACGAGGCGCGTGTCCGCGGCGTGCCGGTAGCCCCAGACCTTCTCGAGGAGCACCTCGCGCGTGAAGACCTGCCACGGCTTGCGCGCGAGCGCGACGAGGAGGTCGAACTCGAGCGGGGTCAGCGAGACCTGCTCGCCGCCGCGCGAGACGCGGTGGCCCGTCACGTCGATCTCGACGTCGCCGATCGACAGGTGCTCGGGGGCCGGCTCCTCCGTGCGGCGCAGGCGCGCGCGGATGCGGGCCACGAGCTCCTTGGGCTTGAACGGCTTGGAGATGTAGTCGTCGGCGCCCGACTCGAGACCGAGCACGACGTCGACCGTGTCGCTCTTCGCGGTGAGCATGATGACGGGCACGCCCGACTCGGCGCGGATGAGGCGGCACACCTCGGTGCCGTCCTTGCCCGGGAGCATGAGGTCGAGGAGCACGAGGTCCGGCTGGGTGCTGCGGAACGTCTCGAGCGCGAGGTCGCCGTCGGCGCAGAAGACGGGCTCGAATCCCTCGGAGCGCAGGACGATCCCGATCATCTCGGCCAGAGCGGTGTCGTCGTCGACCACGAGCACACGAACCTTCATGCGGACATCTTGCCATCGACGGGCCGCGGCTCGGAGCGGCCCGGCGCCCCCGGCGCGGGTGAACCCGACCCGCCGCCACCTCGTGCCGACCCGTCGTGCAGCCCCGCGTGCCGGTGGGACGCGGCGGGCCGGGACCGCCGTGGTGCAGGGCCGCGTACTAGGGTGGCCTCGCCGCCGTCGCCCGATCCTCGCACGGCGGCCTGGACCGACGCCCGAGCCGACCCGGGGGACCACGAGCACATGAGCACACCCGACACCTCCGGCACGCCGGACGGTGCCACGCCCGACCCGACGGCGGCACCCGGTCCGACGACGCCCGTCGGCCCCACCCCGGGCGACGACGCCGGCGGCTGGGGAGCCCCCGCGTACGGCGCACCCGGCTACGGTGCGCCGGGCAGCACCGCCCCGCAGCCGCCGCAGCCCCAGCCCCAGCCCCAGTACGGCCAGTACGCCCCCGGGTACGGGCCCGGCCAGGTCCCGACGGCGGACCAGCCGCCCGCGCACGCCGCACCCGGCGGGTGGGGGCAGCCGGCCTCCGGGCAGCCGCAGTACGGCCAGTCCGCGCCGCAGGCTCCGGGCGGGTACGGACAGCCGGGCTACGGGCAGGGCCAGTACGGACAGGGGCAGTACGGACAGGGCCAGTACGGCCAGCAGCAGTACGGCGCCCCCGGCTACGGCCCGCCCGCCGGGTTCGCGGGCGCGCCCTACGTGCCGCCCGCCGCCAAGCCGGGGATCGTCCCGCTGCGCCCGCTGTCGCTCGGCGAGATCTTCGACGGCGCGTTCGGCGCCATCCGTCACAACCCGCGCGTCATGCTCGGCATGAGCTCCCTCGTGGTCGTCGTGGCCACGATCCTCGGTGCCCTGCTCGGGTGGGCGTTCTCCGGGTACGTGGCGGACTTCTTCCTGAGCGTGCCCTCCGACTCGGGGCTCGGCGGCATGGAGAACGAGTTCGCGGTCATGTACGCGAACCTCTACGGCACGGCGCTCACCACCGGCCTCGCGACCCCGATCGTCAGCGGCCTGCTCACGGTGTCGATCGGACAGTCGGTCATCGGGCGCAAGGTGTCGGTCGGGGAGGTGTGGTCGCAGGTCGGGCGCCGGGCGTGGTTCCTCATCGGGTTCTCGCTCCTGTACAGCCTCGGCTGGGCAGTCTTGGTCGTCCTCGCCGTCCTGCTCGTCGTCGCCGGGTTCGCCGTCACGACGTGGCTCGGAGTCACGCTCCTCGTCGTCGCTCTTCCCGGCCTGGCCGTCCTCGGCGCGTGGCTGTGGATCCGGACCATCCTCGTCCCACCCGCGCTCGCCCTCGAGGGCCAGCCCTTCTGGGCCACGGTGAAGCGCTCCTGGCTCCTGTCTCGCGGCAGCTACTGGCGGCTCTTCGGCATCCTCCTGCTCGCCTACATCGCGATGGGCTTCGTCGCGCAGATCCTCGTCTCGCCGTTCAGCCTCGTCGGCGGCGTGCTCATCGGCGTCGGTCAGGGCTTCGCCGGGAACGCCCTCATCACGCTCGGCGTCGCCGTCTCCACGATCGCGACCGCGCTGTTCCTCGGGAGCGTCGTGGCGCTGCTCTACATCGACGTGCGCATGCGGCGCGAGGGCCTGGACGTCGAGCTCGCCGCCGCGGCGAACGCGCAGCCGCCGGCATGACGCTGCGGTCGCTCGCGGCCGACGTGCCCGTGCAGCCGGACGCCGACGAGGCGCGCCGGTGGCTCGTCGAGGAGCTCGCGAAGCCCGAGTACCGCACGGAGCCGTCGCTCCTGCAGCGGTTCCTCGACTGGCTGCTCGGGCTCTTCGACGGCGCACCCACGATCGACCTGGGCGGCCCGCTCACCGCGGTGCTCGTCGTCGCGGTCGTGCTCCTCGTGGCCGGCATCGCCTACTGGGTCGCGGGCCCGGTGCGCCTGTCGCGCCGGGCGACGTCGTCCGTCGTCGTGCAGGACGACGACGCGCGGACCGCGGCCGAGATGCGCGCGGCGGCCGACGCCGCGGCGTCCCGGGCCGACTGGGCGACCGCCACGCTCGAGCGCTTCCGCGCCGTCGTCCGCTCGCTCGAGGAGCGAGCCGTCCTCGACGCCCGTCCCGGGCGGACCGCGTGGGAGGCCGCCGAGGCCGCGGGCGAGCGGGTGCCCGACGTCGCGGACGGGCTCGCCCGTGGCGCGCACCTGTTCGACGACGTCGCGTACGGCAAGGCGGCCGTCGGGCCCGAGGCGGACGCGTTCCTGCGGGCGCTCGACGAGCACACCCTGGCGACGCGCCCCGCGCTGCGGGCAGAGCTCGCGACGACGGCCGCCCCGACCCCGGGAGGTGACGACGCGTGAGCACCACGACGTCCGCGGCCCCGTCCGGGGACGGCACCCGGGCCGTCACGACGGCGCACGTGCCCGTCGTCGGCGACGGCACGACCGCCGGGTCGCGGGCCCGGAGCCGGTGGCGACGCGCCCGCTGGCCCGTCGCGGTGGTCGTCGCGCTCCTCGTGCTCGCCGGCCTGTCCGCGATCGCGCGCCCCACGACCTCGGCGACGCCCCTGGCACCCGACAACCCCGGCCCCGACGGCGCGCGCGCCCTCGCCGAGGTGCTGCGCGACCGGGGCGTCGAGATCACGTACGTGACGACGGTCGCGGACGCGGTCGCGGCGTCCGCGGACGGGGGGACCCTGCTCGTCGCGCAGGGCGACTTCCTGCTCGACGAGCAGGTCGACGCGCTCGTCCGCACGCCGACCGACCTCGTCCTGGTGGCTCCGCCCGACGTCCTGCTCTCGTCCGCGACCGACGGCGGCGCGGAGCTCGCCTACGACTGGGGGTCGGGGTCGTCCGCCCGGTCGGCGCGCTGCGACGACCCGGCCGCGGAGGCGGCCGGGGCGCTGCGCTCGGACGGCGTCGGCTTCCACGCGCTCGACCGGACGACCGTCCTGTGCTTCCCCTCCGCCGACGACCCGTCGATCGGCGCCTACCTCGTGCACGAGACCGACGAGCGGAGCGTGCGCGCCGTCGACACGGCCGCGGTCCTGCGCAACGACTCGGTCACCGACGACGGCAACGCCGCCCTCGCCCTGTGGACGCTCGGTGCGCACGACCGCCTCGTGTGGCTCGTGCCCGACCCGTTCGACACGTCGCTCGGCGGCGGCGAGGACGAGCAGACCCCGGCGCTCTCCCTCCCGCCGTGGTTCGACGTCGTCGCGCTCCAGGTGCTCGTCGTCGCGCTCGTCGTCGCGCTGTGGCGCGGCCGCCGGCTCGGCCGGCTCGTGACGGAGGACCTGCCGGTCGTCGTGCGCGCGGCCGAGACGACGCGCGGCCGCGGCCGCCTCTACCGGCGCGCCGGAGCGCGCGGGCACGCCGCCGCCGGGCTGCGCGCGAGCGCCGCGGACCGGCTCGCGAACCGGCTCGGCCTCCCGCGCTCCGCCGACGCGCCCGCCCTCGTCGACGCGGTCGCCCGCGCGACGGGCCGCCCGGGCGAGCAGGTCGCCCAGCTCCTGTACGGACCACCACCCGCCGACGACGCGGCGCTGCTCGAGCTCGCGCGTCACCTTGACCGGATCGAGAGCGAGGTCTACCACTCGTGACGCACCACCCCGACGGCTCCGTGCCGCAGCCCGACCGCTACGCGCCGCCACCGCACCAGGAGCAGCCGTACATCCAGGACCCGAGCGTCGCCGACCGCGTGAGCGCGGCCGCCGGCGCCCCCGGTCACGAGCCCGGACCGCACGGCCCGGGCGTCACGGCGCCCGGCGACGCCGCCGCTCCCCCGGCGGCCTACGGTCAGCCGGGAGTCCCCGCGCCGGCACCCGTGCACGACGCACCGCCCGCGCCGTCCCCCGAGCTGCGCCAGGCCCTCGCCGCCGTGCGCACCGAGGTGGGCAAGGCCGTCGTCGGGCAGGACGGAGCCGTGACGAGCCTGCTCATCGCGCTGCTGTGCAAGGGCCACGTGCTGCTGGAGGGCGTGCCCGGCGTCGCGAAGACGCTGCTCGTGCGCACGCTCGCCGCGTCGCTCGACCTCGGCACCAAGCGCGTGCAGTTCACGCCCGACCTCATGCCCGGCGACGTCACGGGCTCGCTCGTGTACGACGCGCGGACCGCCGAGTTCTCGTTCCGCGAGGGCCCCGTCTTCACGAACCTGCTGCTCGCGGACGAGATCAACCGCACGCCCCCCAAGACCCAGGCGTCGCTCCTGGAGGCCATGGAGGAGCGGCAGGTCTCGGTCGACGGCACGCCGCGCCCGCTGCCCGACCCGTTCCTCGTCATCGCGACGCAGAACCCCGTCGAGTACGAGGGCACGTATCCGCTGCCCGAGGCGCAGCTCGACCGCTTCCTGCTCAAGGTCGTGCTGCCCCTGCCCGAGCGCGAGCAGGAGGTCGAGGTGCTCGCCCGCCACGCTGCCGGCTTCAACCCGCGCGACCTCGCGGGCGCGGGCGTGCGCGCCGTCGCCGGGCGCGACGTGCTCGACCGGGCGCGCGCGGAGGTCGCGCGCGTCCAGGTCGCGCGCGAGGTCCTCGGCTACGCCGTCGACGTGTGCCGCGCGACGCGCCACTCCCCCTCGTTGTCCCTCGGCGTGTCCCCGCGCGGCGCGACGGCGCTGCTCGCCACGTCGCGCGCGTGGGCCTGGCTCTCGGGCCGCTCCTACGTGACGCCCGACGACGTCAAGGCCCTCGCGCACCCGACGCTGCGCCACCGCGTGCAGCTCCGGCCCGAGGCCGAGCTCGAGGGCGTGACCGCCGAGAGCGTGCTCGACACCGTGCTCGCGTCCGTCCCCGTCCCCCGCTGAGGCGTCGCACGTGGCCCTGACGTGGCGCGCCGTCGTGCTCACGGCGCTCGGGATCGTCCCCGTGCTGCTGTTCCCCGTGCCGGGGACGGTGCTCGTGTGGACGCTGCTCGTCGTCGCGCTGTGCGCGCTCGACGCCTCGCTCGCCGCGTCCCCGCGGCGCGTCGCGATCGAGCGGCGCGTCCCGGGCTCGGTCCGCCTCACCGACACGACGACGTCGCGCCTCACCCTCACCAACCTCGCGCCCCGGCGGCTCCGCGCGCTCGTGCGCGACGCGTGGCCGCCGTCCGCGGGGACCCAGGTCAACCGGCACCCGGTCGACCTGCCGCCCGGCGAGGCCACGCGCGTCACGACCGTCCTCGTGCCCACGCGGCGCGGCGAGCGCGTCGCCGACCGGGTCACGATCCGCTCGTTCGGCCCGCTGCGCCTCGCCGCGCGCCAGGCCTCGATCACCGTGCCCGGCCGGCTGCGCGTGCTCCCCGAGTTCGCGTCCCGCCGTCACCTGCCGAGCCGGCTCGCGCGCCTGCGCGAGATGGACGGTCGCGCCGCGGTGCAGGTGCGCGGCGAGGGCACCGAGTTCGACTCGCTGCGCGAGTACGTGCTCGGCGACGACGTCCGCTCGATCGACTGGCGCGCGTCCGCCCGCGGTCGGGACATGGTCGTGCGCACGTGGCGTCCCGAGCGCGACCGGCGCGTGCTCATCGTCGTCGACACGTCCCGCACGTCCGCGACCCGCGTCGGCGACGAGCCGCGCCTCGACGCGAGCATCGAGGCCGCGCTCCTGCTCGCCGCGCTCGCCGGCCGCGCGGGCGACCGCGTCGAGCTCGTCGCGTACGACCGCACCGTGCGCTCGCGCGTCGCCGGGGCCGCCGGCCCGCGCCTCATGCCCGCCATGGCGGACGCCCTCGCACCGCTCGAACCCGCGCTCCTCGAGACCGACTGGCCGGGACTCGTCGGCACCGTCCACGAGCGCCTGTCGCAGCGTGCGCTCGTCGTGCTCCTGTCGACCCTCGACCCCGCCGCCGTCGAGACCGCGCTGCTCCCCGTCGTCGGGCAGCTCACGGCCAAGCACCAGGTCGTGCTCGCCGCCGCGGGCGACCCCGAGGTCGCCGCCCTGCGTGCCGACCGCAGCGGCACCGCCGAGGCGTACGACGCCGCCGCGGCAGCCCGCGGGGAGATCGAGCGCGCCGCCGTGACGACCGTCCTGCGCCAGCGCGGCGTCGAGGTCGTCGACGCCCTCCCCGACGACCTCGCCCCCCGCCTCGCCGACACCTACCTCGCCCTCAAGGCCGCCGGCCGCCTCTGACGTCCGGGCCGCCGACCGCGAGGTAGAGCCTCCGGTCGCGAGAGAGAGCTCCGGGCGTCCTACCTCGCGACCGGCGGTTCCACCTCGGCGGTCGAGGTCGTTCCCTCAGGGGCGAGGTAGGGTCGTGCGGGTCGTTCCACCGAGCTCAGGAGTACCCCGTGGCCTGGCAGCCCACCGATCCCCGACAGCGCGCACGGCGCAACCGTCGCGTCGCGATGATCGTCGTGGCGGCGCTCCTCGCGACGTTCCTCATCCCTGCGCTCGCGATCGTGCTGTCCTGACCCGCCGATGGGCGACGGGCGGTTCGGGCCGCGGCTGAGCCACGACGACCTCAACCGTGCGCTGCTCGCGCGCCAGCACCTCGACGCCCCCTGCGAGGCGTCGGTGCTGGACGAGGTGCGGCATCTCGTGGGGCTCCAGTCGCAGGTGCCGTCGTCGCCGTACCCCGCCCTGTGGTCGCGGCTCGCGGCGTTCGCGCCCGACGACCTGGGCGCGCTGCTCACCGACCGTGCGGTCGTGCGCGTGGGCGCGCTGCGCGGGACGGTGCACCTGGTCGCCGCGGACGACGCGCTGGGGGTCACGGCGCTGGTGCGGCCAACGCTCGCCGCGTACCTGCGGGCGAAGAACCAGCACGGCGCGGCCCTCGCGGACGTGGACCTCGACGACCTCGAGGAGGTCGCGCGCGACCTGCTCGACGAGCCGCTCACCTCGGTCGAGCTCGGCAGGCGCCTCGCGGTGCGGTGGCCCGACGTCGACCCCAAGCACCTCGCGTACGGTGCGCGCTGCCTGCTGCCGCTGGTCCAGGTGCCGCCGCGCGGGCTCTGGGGCGCGAGCGGGCCGGGGACCACCACCACGTGGACGACGGCGCAGGCCTGGCTGGGCCGCTCCGACCCGGTCCTCGACGCGGTCGCGCACGACACGGACCCCGACGCCGTCCTCGCGACCCGCGTCGGGCTCGTGCGGCGCTACCTGGCGGCGTTCGGCCCGGCCTCCGTGGTCGACGCGCAGCGGTGGTCGGGCCTGACCCGGCTCAAGCCCGCGTTCGAGGTGCTGCGTCCCGCGCTCGTGACGTTCACCGGCCCGGACGGCAAGGAGCTCTTCGACCTCCCCGACGCGCCCCGCCCGCCCGGCGACGCGCCCCTGCCGACGGTCCTCGCGGGCGACTTCGACAACCTCGTCCTCGCGCACGACGACCGGACGCGGATCCTCGGCGACGTGCCGGTCAAGAGCGTCGTGAGCATCAACGGGCAGGTCGCGGCGACGGTGCTCGTCGACGGACGCGTGGCCGGGGCGTGGACGGCGCGCCCGACCACCCCGTCCGCCCCCAGCCGGGCGACGACCGGGGCGACCTCGCCCGACGAGGCTGCGGGCGACGTCGTGCACGTCGAGGTGCGCCCGCTGCACGGACCCGCGGGCGACGCGGCCGGACGCGGCACGGGCGCGGGCGGGCTGGGCGGCGCCGACGTCCGTCGCTCCCCCGCGGACCGGCTCCGCGAGCCCGGCGTGCGCGACGCGGTCGTCGCGCGAGCCGAGGACTGGGTCCGGTGCGCGTGGCCGGGTGCGCGGGCGCGCGTCGTCGTGCACGACTGACCCCCACGACTCCCCGGCCCCGAGCCGATGGCCGGCAGCCGAGGAGCCCAGAGCCGGGGAGGAGCCGGGAGGCTGGAGCCGGGGAAGAACCGTCAGGCCGCGACCGGGGCGACGTCGCCCGCGTGGTCGGCGGTGAGGTCGCCGGTCTCCCCGGCCGCCACCGCACGACGGCCGAGCACGATCGTGTAGACCCAGAACCCGGCGAGCGCGATCGCGCCGATGACGATCTTGAGCCACCACGGCATGGTCGAGCCCGTGACGAAGCCCTCGATCACCCCGGAGATCGCGAGCGCGATGACGAGCCCGATCGCGACGGTGACGAGCGCGCGGCCCTCCTGGGCGAGCGCGCGCGAGCGCGGGAGCGGGCCGGGGTCGACCCAGGCCCAGAAGATCCGCAGACCCGCGGCGCCGGCGACGAACACCGACATGAGCTCGAGCAGTCCGTGCGGCGCGATGAGCTGGAGGAACAGCCCCAGCTCGCCGTGCGCGGCCATCATGCCGCCGGTCGAGCCGATGGCCACGGCGTTCGAGAACAGCACGTACGCGGGGAAGATCCCCGTGATCCCCAGCCCGATGCACTGCGCCGCGATCCAGGCGTTGTTGGTCCAGACGACCGTCGCGAAGTCGAGCCCGGGGTCGTAGTAGGACGCGAACGCCTCGTTCACGTAGTTCTCCTGGACGCTCGGCGGCCCCATGGACGCGAGGCCCTCGGGCGTCGTCGCGACCCAGATCCCGGCGACGAGCGCCACGACGACGCACGCGACCGTCACGCCGACCGACCACCATCGGATCCGGTACAGGGCGGCGGGCAGGGACACGGTGAGGAACCGCACGACGTCGCGCCACGCGGGCTCGTGCGCCCCCGCGATGCGGGTGCGGGCCTTGCCCAGCAGCACGGACAGGCGCGAGATGAGCACGGGGTCGGGCGCGACGGACCGGACGGTCGACAGGTGCGTCGCGACGGCCTGGTAGAGCCGGACCAGCTCGTCCGCCTCGGCGCCGTCGAGCGTGCGCCGCGACGTGAGGGTCTCCAGGCGGTCCCACTGCGCGCGGTGCACGTCGGTGAAGGCGTCGAGGTCCACGACCGATACCCTGCCACACAGGGCGTGCCGCCGGTGCGCCGACCGGCGTGCGGGCACGGACCCGTGACGGAGCGAGGGCGAGGAGCAGCGTGCGGGACGGCATCCTGATCGGCGAGGGCGTGGTCCTCGATGCACGACCGGCGTCGTTCGTCACCCGCGGCCTCGCGCTCTTCCTCGACATGCTCACGCTGTTCGTCGCGCTGTTCGCGCTGCTCTTCGCGACGTCGGGCTCGCTCGAGCTGGTCGACCCGGACTTCGCCCCGGCCATCGGGATCGCGCTCGCCGTCCTCGTCATGGTCGTCGTCCCGACGACCGTGGAGACGCTGTCGCGCGGGCGCTCGCTCGGGAAGCTCGCGCTGGGCATCCGGGTCGTGCGCGACGACGGCGGCCCGGTCCGCTTCCGGCACGCCTTCCTGCGCGCGCTGGTCGGCATCGGCGAGATCTGGCTGACGCTCGGCTCCGTCGCGCTCGTCGCGTCGCTGACGAACGACAAGGGCAAGCGCCTCGGCGACATGGCGGCGGGGACGTACGCGATCCGGGTGCGGGGCGGGCGGCCGACGCTCGCGCCGCTCGTCATGCCGCCGTACCTCGCCGCGTGGGCGTCCCACGCCGACATGCGCCGCCTGCCCGACGGTCTCGCGCTCGCCGCGCGGCAGTTCCTGGCGCGGTCGAACACGCTCCACCCGGCGTCGCGGGCCCGGCTCGGCCAGGAGCTCGCGGGACAGGTCGAGCGGTACGTGGCGCCCGGCCCGCCGCCCGGCACGCACCCGGAGACGTTCCTCCTGGCGGTGCTCGCCGAGCGGCGCGACCGGGACTGGGCGACGGCGCAGCGCGCGCAGGCGCTCGCGCGCGAGCAGGCCGAGCTGCTGCACCGGCTCCCCTACTCGATCCCCGACCCCACGCGCTGACGCCGACGCCCGCGCACGGTGTCAGCGCCCCGCGGGTCCCGAGGCCCCTGCGGCGCCGGCACGTCGCGCGGGGCGGGCGTCCTCGAAGCGACCCACCACGCGGGAGATCCCCAGGAGCACGAGCGCGAAGGCGCCGAACCAGACCGGGCGGCTCGCCCACCAGTCGGCGCTGCCCGGGGCCGGGAGCTGCTGACCGAGCGCCACGAGCACCGTCCCGACGACGACGATCATCGCCGTGAGGTGCCACAGGTAGACGGTCATCGACCGTCGGGCGAGGCCCGCGACGACGGCGCGGCCACGCCCGTCCGCCCAGCGCACGAGCGGTCCTCGAGCGGCGAGCGCGAGGGCGACGAGGGCGACCGCGTGCAGGACGACGGGCGCCGTGGGCGGCCCGAGGTTCGACATCGTGTCCCCCGGCATGCCGATGAGCGACACGGGGTACGGCCCGACGGCGACGAGCAGGGCCGCGAGCGCCGCCGCCGCGAGCGCGACCCCGACGAGCACGAGCGGCCGCGGGAGGACGGCGACGGGCACCACGCGCCCTCGCCGCACGACCCGCGTCCCCGAGCGCGCGTCGGCGTACAGGAGCCCGATGGCGTAGGGGACGGCCCACACGAGCACGACGTCGACGAGCGCGAGGCGCTCCGCCCCGGCGCCGAAGCGGAGCGCCTCGACGGCGAGCGGCGCGGCGACGAGCGCGCCGACGGTCCACCAGCCCGCGGCGTGCAGCGCGCGCAGCAGGAGCGGCGTGAGCACGACGAGGCCGAGGTACACCGCGAGGAACCACAGCAGCTGCGGCGCGAGCGTCGCCAGCGAGCGGACCGCGTCCCCGGGCAGGCCGGCGGCGAGCAGCACCCCGATCGCGACCACCCACGCCCCGACGAACACCCCGACGGGCCGCAGGAGTCGCGGCACGCGACGCCCGGCGAGCCGTGCTCCCGCAGCGAGGTCGGCGAGGACGCTGGGGCGCGCCACCACCCGCCCGGCGCCCGCGAGCCCGGGCGCGCGACCGCCGTCGGGCCCGCTCCGCAGCCCGTACGCGGCCGAGGCCCCGGCGGCGAAGAACAGGAGCGCGAGGACCTGCAGCGCCCAGGTGACGGTCCAGCCGGCGCCGTGCGCGAGGGCGTTGCCGATGCGCAGGTGCTCGCCGTCCCACGTCGCGTCCGCCATGAGCCAGTGCACCGTGAGGACGCTGAGCGTCGCGAGGGCCCGCACGGCGTCGACGAACACGTCGCGTCGAGGTCGGCGCGGCCCGTCCTCTCCGGGGAGCGGGGCGGTGCCGGGCGTCCGGGCGGCGCCCGACGGCGGTCGGTCCCGGCGGGCGTGCGGCCCGCCCGGGGACGCCGGTCGGGCAGGCGCAGGGCGGGCGCGGGACGGCGCGCGGGTCGGGGACGGCGGCGGCGACAGGACGGCCACGGGATGCTCCAAGGTCGGCGAGCCCGGGAGGATCCCCGGTGCTCACCAGTCTCGAAACATCCCGTTCGTCCCGGTACGGGACGGTCCCCCGACCCCGGCGCGGCGGTCCACCCGGTCCGGCGGGGGTTGTCCCCCGCCCCGCTCAGACCTTGAGGTAGCGCAGCACGGCGAGCACGCGCCGGTGGTCGCCCGCGTCCTGGGGCAGGCCGAGCTTGCCGAAGATCGACGTGACGTTCTTCTCGACCGCGCCGTAGGAGAGGAACAGCGCCTCCGCGATGGCGGAGTTCGAGCGCCCCTGGGCCATGAGCTCCAGGACCTCCGTCTCGCGCGGCGTGAGGCGCGCCAGCCCGTCGTCGGACCGCGAGGCGCCCATGAGCTGGCTGACGACCTCGGGGTCGAGCACGGTCTGACCGGCGGCGATGCGCGTGAGCGCGTCGACGAACTCGCCGACGTCGGCGACGCGGTCCTTGAGCAGGTACCCGACGCCGCGAGCGCCGCCCGTCAGCAGCTCGCTCGCGAACCGCGTCTCGACGTACTGGGAGAACAGCAGCACCCCGAGGTCGGGGTGCGTCGCGCGCAGCGCGAGGGCGGCGCGCAGGCCCTCGTCGGTGAACGTCGGGGGCATCCGGATGTCGACGACCGCGACGTCGGGCAGCGCGTCCTCGGCCGCGAGCCGGGCCACCCGCGCGACGAGCTCGTCGCCGTCCGCGACCGCGGCCACGACCTCGTGTCCGCGGCGGGTGACGAGCGCGACGAGCCCGTCGCGCAGGATGGCGGAGTCCTCGGCGATGACGAGCCGCATGGTGTCCTTCCGGTCGGGCGGGCCGTGCGACGGCCCCGGCGGGCGGGATGCCCCGGAGACATCGTGCCCGACGGCGCCCGCCCGCTCGGGCAGGACACGGTGGTCCGTGCGCACGTCAGACCCGGACGGGCAGGAGGACGGTGACGACCGTCGGGCCGCCGACCGGGCTGGTGAGCTCGAACGAGCCGTCCACGGAGCGCACGCGCTCCGCGAGGCCCGCGAGGCCGGACCGCTGGCCGTCGGACCCGGGCTGCACGACGCGCGCGCCGCCCTGGCCGTCGTCGCGCACCCGCAGGCGCAGCCGCGCGCCGCGCCCGCTCCCCTGCCGCTCGACGAGCACGTACGCGCCCGTGGCCCGCGCGTGCTTGACCGCGTTCGTGACGAGCTCGGCCACGCAGAAGTACGCGATCGACTCCACGGCCGGCGCGAGCCGGCCGGACGCCTCGACGGCGGGGTCGACGTCGACCGTCACCGGGAGCGGCGAGCGTGCCGCGAGCGTCTCGAGCGCGACGGCGAGCCCGTTGTCGAGCGCGGGCGGGTGGATGCCGCGCGCGAGCTCGCGGAGCTCGACGAGCGCCTCCTTGGTCGACGAGTGCGCGAGGTCGACGAGCTCGAGCGCCTCGCCCGGGTCGCCGCCCCCGGCGAGCTGCTCCTTGGCCTCCCCGAGCTGCATCGCGACGGCGACGAGGCGGGCCTGCGTGCCGTCGTGCAGGTCGCGCTCGATGCGACGCAGCTTGGCGTCCGCGTCCTCGACGGTGCGGCCGCGCGACTCCTCGAGGTCGGCGACGCGCAGGCTCGAGAGGGTCGGGCCGAGCAGCGCCACGGTGAGCGCGCGGAAGAGCTGGGCGAAGCCCCGCGTGACCTGGGCCCAGAGCCAGAGGAAGAGCAGCCCCACCAGGACGAGGCCGAGCTGGCGCACCGGGGTGTCGACGTACCAGTCGACACCGAACGACGCGCCGCGGTGCCACGACCCGTCGCTCGCCTGCTGCAGGGGGAGCCAGCGCGACCAGATCCAGTGCGTCGTGCCGCCGAGCCCCACGGCGAGGAAGACGGTGCTCACCACGAAGGACACGATCGCGAGGGGGAACGTGACGACGAGGAAGAGCACGGCCCGCCAGCCGGTCCCGTCGCCGATGCCGCCCCACAGGGTGCTCCAGAAACCGCGCCGCCGGACGTACGGCGCGGGGGCGGCGACGTCGATGCCGAGCGCCGAGCGCGCCAGTGACCGGTACATCGAGCCCCAGCCCCGCCCGCCGACCACGACCCACCCCGCGACCACGAGGCCGATGACCGGCACCAGCATCGCCACGAGGAAGACCACCGCGAACAGCCCGTAGGTGAACGCGAACGGCGCGAGGAGGATCGCGAGCCACAGGTATCCGTACGCGCGCCACGTCTGCCGGTGGAACGGCGCGCGCGCGAACGCCACGCGCTCGCGGTGGTCGACGTACCGGGGGTCGGGCTGCGTGCCGGCGAACGTCGTCGCGTCCGCCGCTGCGACGCCCGTGGGCGCATCCCCCGTCGCGGGGACGGTCGGGGCCAGGGGGCCGTGGGCCGCACCCGGGGTCGGGGTGCCCGACGGCGGGTCGCCCGTCGGCACGACGCTCGGCTGGTCAGGGGTCACGGCAGTCATGGTGCCAGTCTCGGCGAGCCGCGGTCACGGCGACAGGGTGGCGTCCGCCGCGCCGGGGTGGGGACATCCCCCGTGTCGCCCCGGCGCGGCGACCCGTCGGGCGGTCGCCGGCACGGTCACCACGCCGTCCGGGTCAGTGCAGGAGGTACTTGACGCCGATGACCACGCCCGCGAACGCCGCGGCGAGCAGCGTCTCCCCGACGAGCCGTGTGCCCCGGGCACCCGCCCGGTACGCGGCGAGGAAGCCGACGACGCCGAGGAGGAGCACGGTGAACCACACCGCGACGAGCGCGGCGTCCTCCACGTCGAGGCCGAACGCGTACGCGACCAGGTAGACCACGATCCCGGGGACCGCACCGAGCAGCACCCCCACGTTGAGGCGGAGAGCCGCGCGGGTGCGGTCCCACAGGGAGTGCCCGCTGTCGCGGAACCGCCCGCTGACCGCGTCGACGTAGCAGTGCGCGAGCCAGTACCCGACCGCGACGAGGCCCGTCGCGACGACCACGCGGTCGCCCGTCGGGGCGTGCACGCTGGACACCGCCATGACGAACCCGGCGACGATCGCGCCGTAGAGCAGGTCGTGCGGGGGCTCGCGCTCCCACCGGTCACCGACCCGGTGCCACAGCGGACGGACGCCCGGGGGCGGGCCCGCGGGCTCGCCGTCGGCCTGCGGGCCGACCTGTCCCGGGGGGGGGGGGGGAGGAGGGGGGGGGGGGGGGGGGGGGGGGGGGGGGGGGGGGGGGGGGGGGGGGGGGGGGG
>NZ_JBQEMZ010000008.1:0-100994 GCF_052044445.1 Cellulosimicrobium sp. 22598 | reverse complement strand
CCCCCGCCCGCGGTGGGCGGGGGCGCGACGGGGCCACGCTCGTCGGGCGACTGGTCCATGCGACCTCCTCGTGGCGCGAGCGGGCTGTCGGCGCTCAGTAGCGGTAGTGCTCGGGCTTGTACGGGCCCTCGACGGGGACGCCGAGGTAGTCGGCCTGGGAGGGCGAGAGCTCGGTGAGCCGCACGCCGAGCGCGTCGAGGTGCAGGCGCGCCACCTTCTCGTCGAGCACCTTGGGCAGGCGGTACACCTGGCGGGCGTAGGAGCGCTCGCGGCCCTCGCGCGCGGCGGACGTGGCGTCCTGGAACAGCTCGATCTGGCCGATCACCTGGTTGGAGAACGAGTTGCTCATGACGAAGGACGGGTGGCCGGTCGCGTTGCCGAGGTTGAGCAGGCGCCCCTCGGAGAGCACGACGATCGAGCGGCCCGCGGGCTGCCCGCCCGGGCCGGGCTCCGCGAACGTCCACTCGTGGACCTGGGCCTTGATCTCGGTGCGCGACACCCCGGGCACCTCGGCGAGGCCGGCCATGTCGATCTCGTTGTCGAAGTGCCCGATGTTCCCGACGACGGCCTTGTCCTTCATCGCGACGAGGTGCTCGGCGCGGATCACGTCCTTGTTGCCCGTGGTCGTGATGAAGAAGTCCGCCTCACCGAGCACGTCCTCGATCCGGGCGACCTGGTAGCCGTCCATCGCGGCCTGGAGCGCGCAGATCGGGTCGACCTCGGACACGATGACGCGCGCGCCCTGGCCGCGGAACGCCTCCGCCGCGCCCTTGCCCACGTCGCCGTACCCCGCGACGAACGCGACCTTGCCGCCCATGAGGACGTCGGTCGCGCGGTTGATGCCGTCGGGCAGCGAGTGGCGGATGCCGTACTTGTTGTCGAACTTCGACTTGGTGACCGAGTCGTTGACGTTGATCGCCGGGAAGAGCAGCTCGCCCGCCTCGGCGAGCTGGTAGAGACGGTGCACGCCCGTCGTCGTCTCCTCGGTGACGCCCTGGATCGCCTGGGCGATCGTCGTCCAGCGCAGGGGGTCGGCCTCGAGCGCGCGGCGCAGCACGGCGCGCACGACGTTCATCTCGTGCGTGTGGTCGGGCTCGCCGGGCAGCGTGTCGGGCGGGACGACGCCCGCGCGCTCGTACTGCAGGCCGAGGTGGACGAGCATCGTGGCGTCGCCGCCGTCGTCGAGGACGAGGTTCGGCGACTCGTCGCCGGGCCACAGGAGGATCTGCTCGGTGCAGTCCCAGTACTCCTCGAGGCTCTCGCCCTTCCACGCGAACACCGGGACGCCCTGCGGGTCGTCGGGCGTCCCGTGCGGCCCGACGACGACGGCGGCCGCGGCCTCGTCCTGCGTGGAGAAGATGTTGCAGCTCGCCCAGCGCACCTGCGCCCCGAGCGCGACGAGCGTCTCGATGAGGACGGCGGTCTGCACGGTCATGTGGAGCGAGCCGGCGATGCGGGCGCCCGCGAGCGGCTGCGACTCCCCGTACTCGGCGCGCAGCGCCATGAGGCCGGGCATCTCGTGCTCCGCGAGACGGAGCTGGTGACGGCCCGCCTCCGCGAGGGACAGGTCGCGGACCTTGTAGCGGCCGGGGACCTCGTCGAAGCCGGGAGCGGCTCCCGAGGTGCCGGTCGTCGGGGCTGGCGCTGTGGTGGACATGGTTCTCCTGTGCGTTCTCGGTGCCGGTCGGGCCGGTGGTACCGGTCCTGCCGGTGGCTGGCCGACTGGCCGGCCGGTGGCTGCGCTGGGGGCTCCCGTCCGCGCCGGGCGGGACCGCAGCCCACCCGGTCCCAGCCTACCGACGACGGCGCCGCCCGGCCCCGGCGAGCGCGGCGCCCCGAGCTCGCCGCACCGTTCGTCCAGCGCGCGCGCCCGGGCGCGCGCGTAACACGAATGCTTGACCATCTCAAGATCACAAAGAGATAACGATCCACGATCCGTCGGCATCCGCACCGTTCCAACGATGATGGGTCAAGAATCGTCCTGGAACAGTCCCCGATCCCCGGGTCGTAGGTAGAAGTTGACCCTCGAATCAGGCAGGGTGCTGGAGTACCGATTGACGTCGGACCAGCATGTGGCCCGCTGCGCGCCGAGCGCGGAGGTCGCCCTCGGGCGTCCGACCGCGACGCGATCACGGCCGCGTGCCACGCTCCCGAGACGCCGCCGCCGGAATCCTCTGGCGCCGTCCTCGCGCGGGGCGTGCCGGTCCCCGCACGGAAGGTGGCGAGACCCGCCCGCATGACCGCTCCCAGCATCACCCCGCCCGACAGCAGCGACACGACGGTCGGCTCCCCCGCACCGTCGACCCCTCCTCCCACCGACGTCGCCGTCTCCGTGCGCGACGTCTACAAGGTCTTCGGCCGTCGGCCGGTCGAGGCGATCCGCCGGCTCGAGCAGGGCGCGGCCCGTGACGACGTCAAGGCGCTCGGCACGGCCGCCGTCATCGACGCGAGCTTCGACGTCCGGCGCGGCGAGATCTTCGTCGTCATGGGCCTCTCCGGCTCCGGCAAGTCCACGCTCATCCGCATGCTCAACGGCCTGTGGAAGCCGACGGCCGGGCACGTCGTGGTCGGCGGCACCGACCTCGCGGCGACCGACGCCAAGCAGCTGCGCGCCCTGCGACGCAGCAGCGTGAGCATGGTGTTCCAGCACTTCGCGCTCCTGCCGCACCGCACGGTGCTCGACAACGCGGCGTACCCGCTCGAGATCCAGGGCGTCGGCAAGGCCGAGCGCCGCGAGAAGGCCCGCACCGCGCTCGACCTCGTCGGGCTCGGCGGCTGGGAGGACTCGCTCCCGTCGCAGCTCTCGGGCGGCATGCGCCAGCGCGTCGGCCTCGCCCGCGCGCTCGCCGCCGACACCGACGTCCTGCTCATGGACGAGGCGTTCAGCGCGCTCGACCCGCTCATCCGGCGCGAGATGCAGGAGCAGCTCCTCGACCTGCAGCAGCGCCTCGGCAAGACGATCGTCTTCATCACGCACGACCTCAACGAGGCCATGCACCTCGGTGACCGCATCGCCGTCATGCGCGACGGCCGGATCGTCCAGATCGGCACCGCCGAGCAGATCCTGTCCGACCCCGCGAACGACTACGTCGCGCAGTTCGTCGCCGACGTCGACCGGACGCGCGTCCTCACCGCGTCGTCCGTCATGGTGCGACCCGCGGTCGTCGTGCCCGTCAGCGGCGGGCCGCGTCAGGCGAGCCGCGCGATGCGCGAGGCGCAGGTCTCGGCCGCGTACGTCGTCGACCGCCAGCGCGTGCTGCACGGCGTCGTGCGCGACGACGACGCGGTCGCCGCCCTCAAGGCCGGCAAGGAGAGCATCGGGGACCTCGTGCACGACGGCGTCGCCCCGGTCTCCCCGGACACGCCCCTCGCGGAGATCTTCGCGCCCGCGGCCGAGTCGTCGCTCCCCGTGCCCGTGACCGACGCCGAGGGCCGCCTCGTCGGCGTCGTCCCGCGCGTCACCCTGCTCGAGGCCATGGTCCCGACCGAGCAGCCCCGCACGGGCGAGATCGACCTCGGCGCGCCCGCGGTGCAGGACGAGGCCGTCGAGGACGCCGCCGTGGACGCCCACCCGACGACCGAGGGAGGTGCCGCGTGAACGACACCCTCGTCCCCCGCATCCCGCTCGGCGAGTGGGTCGACACGTTCGTCGACTGGATGACCACGACGTTCCGACCGCTCTTCCGCTTCGTCAAGGACGTCCTCGTCGGCATCTACGACGGCCTCGACACGATCCTGTCGAGCCCGCCGTTCTGGGTCGTCGCGCTCGCGCTCGCCGCCCTCGCGCTCCTCGCCAAGGGCTGGAAGCTCGCGCTCGGCTCGCTCGTCGGCTTCGTCGTCATCGCCGGCGTCGACCAGTGGGACAACGCGATGGACACCCTCGCGCTCGTCCTGCTGTCCGCCGTCCTGGCGCTCGTCGTCGCGATCCCGGTCGGCATCTGGGCCGCGCGCAACGACCGCGTCTCCGCGGTCGTGCGGCCGATCCTCGACTTCATGCAGACCATGCCGGCCTTCGTCTACCTCATCCCGACCGTCGTCATCTTCCTCACGGGACCCGTCCCGGGCATCATCGCGACGATCATCTTCGCCATGGCGCCGGGCGTGCGGTTCACCGAGCTCGGCATCCGGCAGGTGGACAAGGAGGTCGTCGAGGCAGGCCAGGCGTTCGGCGCGACCCCGGGCCGCATCCTGCGCCAGATCCAGCTCCCGCTCGCGCTCCCGACCATCATGGCCGGCGTCAACCAGGTCATCATGCTGTCGCTCTCCATGGTCGTCATCGCGGGCATGGTCGGCGCCGGCGGCCTCGGCAACGACGTCGTCGCCGCGCTCCAGCGCGTCAACGTCGCGCTCGGCTTCGAGGCGGGCCTCGCCGTCGTCATCCTCGCGATGTTCCTCGACCGCGTGACCTCCGCCCTCGGCAACCGCGCCCCCGTCTCGCGCGCCCTGGCCGCGGCGCGCGTCTGAGCGAGCGCGTCTGAGCAGGTCTCAGGAGCGCCCTAACCGTGCCCGGCCGCAGCGCCGGGAACCCGCCCGCCGCACCCCCGGCGTCGGGCACACCGACCGGGTCCGCCCGGACCCAGGGAAGGACAGCATGACCCCCGCACGCACCCGCAGCACCCGCCGCTTCGCTCGTGGCACCACCGCGGTCGCCGCCTCGGCCGTCCTCGGCCTCGCCCTCACCGCCTGCGCCTCCGACTCCGGCTCCGGCGGCTCGGACGCCGGCGGCTCGACCGGCGAGGACGAGACGTCGGTCTCCATCGGCATCCCCTCCGGCTGGGACGAGGGCATCGCCGTGTCCCACCTGTGGACCGCGATCCTCGAGCAGGAGGGCTACGACGTCACCTCCCAGACCGCCGACATCGGCGTCGTCTACACCGGCCTGGCCGGCGGGGACTTCGACGTCACCCTCGACGTCTGGCTCCCCTACACGCACGCCTCGTACGAGGAGGAGTACGGCGACCAGGTCACCGACCTCGGCTACTGGTACGACGACGCCAAGCTCACCATCGCGGTGAACGAGGACTCGCCCGCGCAGTCGCTCGAGGACCTCGCCGGCATGGCCGACGAGTACGGCAACAAGCTCGTCGGGATCGAGGCCGGCGCCGGCCTGACCGAGATCACCCAGGAGCAGGTCATCCCGACCTACGGCCTCGAGGGCATGGACTACTCCATCTCCTCGACCCCCGCGATGCTCGCCGAGCTCAAGGGCGCGACCGACGCCGGCGAGAACATCGCCGTCACGCTGTGGCGCCCGCACTGGGCCTACGACGAGTTCCCCGTCCGCGACCTCGAGGACCCCGAGGGCGCGCTCGGCGAGGCCGAGAAGATCCACATGTGGGGCTCGTCCGACTTCGAGGAGCGCTACCCGACGCTGACCAAGCTGTTCGGCGCCTTCTCCCTCGACGACGAGCAGCTCTTCTCGCTCGAGAACATGATGTTCAACTCCGACGAGTACGCCGACGAGGCCGAGGCCGTCCAGGCCTGGCTCGAGGCGAACCCGACGTTCGTCGACGACCTCAAGGAGGCCGCGGGCGTCTGACGTCTCCGCTGCGTCGCGACGACGAGGGCCGGCCACCCCAGGGTGGCCGGCCCTCGTCGTCGTAGCGCCGCAGCGCGTCAGCCTTCCTTGGCGTACTGCTCCAGCACGGCGTCCAGAGGCCCGTCGGCGCGAAGCTCGCCGCCGCGAAGGTAGAGCCCTCGATCGCAGAAGCGCTTGAGGTCACCGTTGTTGTGCGAGACCAGGAAGAGCGTCCGCCCCGCGGCGAGCAGCTCGTCGATGCGCTTGTAGCACTTCTCGCGGAACGCCTTGTCGCCGACGGCGAGCACCTCGTCGACCAGCAGGATCGGACCGTCGAGCTGGGAGACCACCGAGAAGGCGAGGCGGACCTGCATCCCGGACGAGTAGTGCCGGTAGGGCGAGTCGAGGAACTTGTGGATCTCGGCGAAGTCCACGATCTCGTCGAACTTCTCGTCGATGTGCTTCCTCGACATCCCGTGCAGCCCGGCGGCGAGGTAGATGTTCTCCCGCCCGGTGAGGTCAGGGACGAACCCGCCGGTGATCTCGATGAGCGGCGAGACGTCCGCGCGGACCGTCGCGCTGCCCTCGTCCGGGATCAGCACACCGGTGACGACCTTGAGCAGCGTCGACTTGCCCTGCCCGTTGCGCCCGATCACGCCGATCGCCTCACCCGGCGCCACGTCGAAGGAGACGCCGCGCAGCGCCCAGAAGGCGTCGCGGGACGCACCCTTGTCGCCGCGGAGGATCATCTGCCGGAGACCCGCGCTGCGGCGACCCCGGTTGAACTGCACACCCACGTCCTTGACCGAGATGATCGGGTCAGGCAGGCCGGCCAGCTTCACCATCACAGCTCCTTGAGCACGGAGCGCTCGCTCCGTGCGAAGACGATCCACCCCACGACGAGCGTGAGCACCGAGACGCCGCCCGCGATCGCGATGGCGTCCCAGTGCACGACCTCGGGGAAGAAGCCGGCACGGAAGGCGGCGATGATCCCCGTCATCGGGTTGAGCAGGTAGAGCATCTTCAACGCTTCCGGGATCGCGGCGTTGTACACGTCCTGGAGCCCGTACAGGATCGGCGACGCGTAGAACAGGACGCGCATCGCGACGCGGATGAGGGGATCGATGTCCCGCAGCAGGACCTCGAGCGGGGCGAGCAGCAGCCCGAGACCGGCGAGCAGGACGAGCTGCATCACGATGCCGAGCGGGAACAGCCACAGGTGCCCGTTGAGGTCCGGGGGGTAGAAGATCAGGAAGACCGCGAGGACGGGGAGCGAGAAGCCGAACTCGACCGTCTTCGAGAGCACGACGCGCATGACCCAGACCTCCCGCGGGAGGCGCGTGGACCGGACGAGCCGGGAGTCCTGACGCAGGGCACGGGCGCTGTCGCCGACGCAGTTCTGGAACCACGTCCAGGGCAGCAGCGCCGCGAGCAGGAAGATGATGTACGGCTCCTCCCCCATGGGGCGGGGGAAGATCTTCGTGAAGACGAACCAGTACACCGCCGCCATGAGCAACGGGTCGAGGATCGACCAGAAGTACCCGAGGAGCGAGTCCGCGTAGCGGACCTTGAGGTCGCGGCGCACCAGCAGCCCGAGGACGGACCGCGCCCTCCACAGCGTCATCGGCCTGTTCGTGGCCGCGAGGACGCTCGAATCACTCACTTGTTCCTCCACGTGCTCGACGCCAGACGGCGGAGACCGACGCACACCCTATCCCGGCGGGGAAGGCCGGCGACGCCCTCAGTCATCGCCGTCGGCGATGCCGATCGTCGCGCGCCACGCGGCCGGCGCGACGAGCGCCTCCGCCTGGTTCCGGTAGGACTCCCGGATCTCGGGCCAGCGACGCTTGAGCTCCCGGTGCAGCGAGATCGACTCCCACCAGAGGCGGAGGAACGCGCGACGGTCGCGCACGTACCAGCTTCCCGTCCGGTCCTCCCCGGCGAGAACGAGGACGCTGTCGTACTTCGGCAGCACCCACCACACACCCTGACGCCGATCGAGCTGCGCGTCGGGTCGGCGGCGCTTCTCCGCGCGGACCGGGACGAGCACCTGTCGCACCACGGCGCGGAGGGTGAAGACGGCGAGCGCGACGCCCCGCGGCCCCCGCTCCTGGCGTACGGGAGCCACGTCGGCGTGCACGGCCGCCGGCGCCGGGTTCTCGACCGTGTACGACCGCGCCTCGCCGAAGTCCTTGGACAGCGCACGCAGCTCACCCAGCCGCGTCCCCATCGTCGCGTGCAGCAGCGCCGGGCCACGCAGCACGTCGCGGATCGCGGTGTTCCGGAGCGTCGCGGCGTAGTACTGCATCGACAGGAGGTGCTTCAGGTTGAGCCTGCTGCTGTCGGCGAGCAGCGCCCCACCGCCCTCCTGGACGGAGTGGAGGAGTCCGGAGACGATCCGGTTGCGCGCATGGAAGTACGCCTGCCAGTCGATCGCATCGTCCTTGTCCTGCCAGGTGATGTGCCACAGCGCCACCCCGGGCAGGGAGACCGTCGGGATACCGGCCGACTTCGCGCGCAGACCGTACTCGGCGTCGTCCCACTTGATGAAGTACGGCATCGAGAGCCCGATCTCCCGGACGACGGCCGTCGGGATCAAGCACATCCACCACCCGTTGTAGTCCGCGCGCGGACGCCGGTGCAGCCAGCGCGTCGCGCGCAGCGACTCGTCAGAGAAGTCGACCAGGCGGTGATCTGGGTCCGCAGGGCCCCACATGAAGTTGGACTGCTGCACGATCTCGCTCACGGCGTGCAGGTTCGTCGGACGGTACATGTCGAACATGTGACCGCCGACGATCGTCGGCCGCGAGCACGCGTCCGCGAAGCGCACCGCGCGGAAGATGCTCTCCGGCTCGATCGCGACGTCGTCGTCCAGGAGCATCACGTGCGTCGAACCCGCTGCCGTCGCCTCGATCATGCCGCGCGAGAAGCCGCCCGAACCGCCGAGGTTGGGCTGGTCGACGATGCGGAGCCGCCCGCCCAGACCCTGCTCGGCCTCGGAGAAGCCGGCCTCGGCCGCGACCTTCTGCGTGCCCTGGTCGACGACGACGACCCCGTCGAGCACCGCGAGCACGTCCTCGTCCTCGGCGAGAGCACCGAGCGTGCGGACACAGAAGTCAGGCTTGTTGAAGGTCGTGACGGCGACGGTCACGGTGCCACCCGCCGGGGCGCCGTCCACCTCCCATCGACCTGAGGCGAGCTCGACGTCGGACGACGCCGTGATCTCGAACCAGCACCACCCGCCGTCGGCAGCTCCTGCGAGCGGGACGGTGAGCCGCACCGTCTGCGTGCCGTCGAACCGCACGGCCTCGAGCCGGGAGGCGTGCCCGCGGGCGTCCGTGCGCACGATGCGCACCTGCCCGCGCCCGGAGAGCTCGAGGACGACCGTGACCGACTCGAAGGTCGTGTTCGCGGCCCAGTGCATGAGCGGGAAGGCGTTGAAGTACGAGGCGAACGACGCCTCGCTGCCCGCCACGAGGCGTGCCGCCCTCCGCGAGACGATGTCGATCGACGACGTCGCGCCCCGTGGGCTCTCGACGTACAGCGGAAGCTTGTCCAGGTCGGTGGGAAAGACGACGTTCTGGACAGTTGTCACGGCACGCCTCGCTCGTCAGTAGGGGATGGAGGGGGGAGGTGCGAGGCCCTTGGGCTCGCGTTCACCCGCTGGCACAGGGTACTCGTCCGAACGCGCGGGGCCACCGGACACAACCCGCGTTCACAGAAAGTACGGCCAGCGTTCACAGGAGGTTTCGCGCCCAGACTCCCGTACACTCCCGGGGTAACCGTGCGTCCGAGGCAGCGCGACGACGCACTCCCCTGCGATTGGTTCTTGATGACCCGCTTCACCTCCGGACGCCAGCACGATCTCGTGGTCACCGCTGAGGAGATCCGGCTCCCCTGTCCGGCACCGACAGACGTCTCGTCGATCGACGTGCTCCTCGACGGGAACCGTGTCTGGTCGATAGACCTCGTCTCACACGCCGCCGCGCGCGACAGGCTCGTGCACCGCTGGCCTGCACCGCTCCGACCGTTCCTGGACGGCACGACCGAGGTCTCCCTCCGCGACTCCTCCACGGACGAGGTCCTGTGGTCGGTCGAGACGCGGCTCGGGACCGGCGACGGTCGGATCCATGTGGTGGACGCGACCGGCCGGCACGTCGCGATGAACAAGTGGGGTCGCCTGGGCAAGACCTTCGACGGCGACGAGTCCGGCCTGAAGGAGCGGCTCCTGGACCGGCTGGATGTCCTCGTCGACCTGGTGCGCGATCTGGGTCACCAGCCGTTCGTCGTCGGCGGGACGCTCCTCGGCGCCGTGCGGTCCGGCAAGATCCTGCCTCACGACGACGACGCCGACCTCGCGTACCTGTCCGAGCTGGAGCACCCCGCTGACATCTCCCGTGAGCAGTCGCGCATCGAACGCGAGCTCACCGCCCGGGGATACGAGATCGTGCGGCACAGCAACGCGCACCTTCAGATCACGTTCCGGCGCGACGACGGGCTCGTCGACGGCTACATCGACATCTTCACGGCGTTCTTCCGCGACGGGCAGATCAACCAGCCGTTCCACGTCCGCGGTCCCATGGCGCGAGAGTCGATGGTGCCCTTCTCAACGGTCACGCTCGAGGGCAGGCACTACCCCGCCCCTGCTTCCCCCGAGGACTGGCTCGTCGTCAACTACGACGAGAACTGGCGCACTCCCCTCCCCGGCTACAAGCTCCGGACGCCGAGGGCGACCGCTCGCCGGTTTCGGAACTGGTTCGGCTCCTACAACTTCCAGCGAGACTTCTGGGAGGAGCGCTACCTCTACGATCCGCGCAGCGGGGACGATACCGACCTCCGGGGCGCCGACGTCCTGCTCGACGAGACGGCCGAGGGCCACACCGTCCTCGACCTCGGTTGCGGGACGGGTGCAGCGTCGCACCATCTGGCGCGGGGTGGACGGCGCGTGATCGGCGTCGACTACTCCGAGACGGCGCTGCTGCGCGCGCGACAGGCGGCCACGAGCCTCCCCGAGGGCACGGCGACCTTCACGCGCGCGAACCTCATCGACTTCCGTGACACCGCCCCGTTCATGAGCATGCTCTCCCGGGGCGAGCCGGTCCACGCGCTGGGCAACCACCTCGTCGAGCGGCTCGGGCACCACGGCAGGGCGACGGTATGGCGGCTCCTGCGACAGGTGGCGCGAGCTGACGGCGTGGTGGTCCTGGTCGTGGACACCGAGCCGGATCCCGACGTGACGTTCCGGGACCCCACGACGTGGCACCTCACGCTCGACGAGATCGCAGCAGAGATCGAGCCCCTCGGGCTCGCCCTCGACCGCACCACCCGCCTCGGGGCAACCGCACGCGACCGGCTCCGCGGCACCGTCATCACCCATCTAGCGACACGGACCACGACCAAGAGGAGGACGACATGAAGCAGCAGATCATCCAGCTCGGGGACCGCGTGGCACCCGGGCTCATGGAGCGGGCGCGCACCCGGTCCCGCGCACACCTGGCACGCGAGATCGAGGTCCTGAAGGACGAGCTGCGCGAGCTGCGCGTGGAGATCGACGAGTGCCGACGAGACAACATCCGTATCGCCGAGATCGCGGACGTCGTCGAGGCGAACCTCGCCGGCCGCCCCGCAGCGTAACGAGACCCGACACCCCGACCTTCCACCTCTCACAGACAGCGAGCACAGACCGGTGACCTCCCCCGACAACGTCATGGCCGTGGTCGTGACCTACAACCGCCTCGAGAAGCTGAAGAAGGGCATCGCCGCGATCCGCTCCTCGAGCGTGCCCCCGCGGACCATCGTGCTCGTCGACAACGACTCGACGGACGGCACGGGTGACTACCTGCGCTCGATCGCCGACGACGAGGACATCCACGTCCTGTCCCTGCCCAAGAACGTCGGAGGGGCAGGCGGGTTCGCCGCCGGCCTCGAGCGGGCTTACGAGCTCGGTGCGGACTTCTTCTGGATCATGGACGACGACTGCTACCCGGAGCCGGACGCCCTCGAGCGGCTCCTCGACGAGCACCGCGCGGTCGAGGAGCATGTCAAGGACCGCGTGCCCTTCGCGTGCTCGGTCGTCAAGTTCGTCGACGGCCAGCTCTGCGAGATGAACGAGGCCGTGACCACCTGGGACTGGCCGCGCTACCTGGTGCAGGGCCTGAACTCGGTCAAGGTCCGCGAGTGCACGTTCGTCTCCGTGCTCCTGCCCCGGTGGACGGTCGAGGAGCACGGCCTGCCCCTGGCCGAGTACTTCATCTGGTACGACGACAAGGAGTACACGAAGCGCCTGTCGGGCCGCACGCGACCCGGCATCCAGGTGCTCGACAGTTACGTCGTGCACGACATGGGCGACAACAAGGGCGTCAACTACGGCCAGATCACCGCGCAGAACGTCTGGAAGTTCAAGTACGGCGCCCGCAACCAGTCGTCGTACCGCTGGCACTACGAGGGCAAGCTCTCGTGGATCACCTACGCGAAGAACGTGGTCGGGAAGATGCGGCAGGGCGGGGTCTCTCGCAGCCTGCAGGTCCAGATGGTCCGACAGCTCCTCGCGGGCATCCGCTTCAACCCGCAGCCGCGGTTCCCCCGGAGGTCGGCGAAGGCGCCGAGCGCGAGCTGACGACGCCCGACGGACGAAAGGGCCGGCCTCCCGTGCGGGAGACCGGCCCTTCGTGCTTCGTGGGGGAATTCCTCTCAGAGGAACTCGTTGGCCCGCTCGAGGTCCTCGGCGAAGTCCACCTCGACGGCATAGAGGTCGGAGACGTCGACCGGAACCACCTGGAGCCCGTCCTTCTCGATCGAGACCTCGATCCCGCGCTCGAAGTAGTCCTGGTCGCCGACCTCGGCGAGCCGCGTCACGAGCGCGGCCTTGTCCGCGGGAGCGACGAAGTTGATGCCGACCGCCTCGCCGAGCGCCCCCTGGACGGTCTTCGAGAGCTCGGCGATGCGCCCGTCGGCGTCGACGGTGTACTTGACCTCCTCGTCGCCGACCGCCGCGGTGTTGACGCTGACGAACGACTGCCCGGACTCGACGTACGGCTTGAGCCGCTCGAGGACGCGCGGGTCGAAGACGACGTCCCCGTTCATCCACAGGACCCCCCGGTCCCCGGTGGCTCGCAGCGCCTTGAGCAGGCTCTTGGACGTGTTCGTCTGGTCGTAGATCTCGTTGTAGGCGAACGTCACGTCGGGTGCCGCCTCGAGGATCTGCTCGAGCTTGAACCCGACCACGACGAGCACCTGGACGTCACGCCCGAAGGCACCGCGCACGTTGCCCAGCTGCTGGGCGAGGATCGTCCGTCCGTCCTTCAGCTCGGTCAGCGGCTTCGGGAACGGCCGTCCGAGACGGGTCCCCATCCCGGCGGCCAGGATGACGACCTGGGGCGCGTTGCTCACGGTGTGTCCTTTCGTCTCTCGCTCCGGCTCGCCGACGAGCGGAGCACCGGACCGACTCTACCGACTGCGGCCGCCCTGGTCCGACGGGTCAGAGCTCGCGCGCGTCGTCCTCCAGCAGGACCGGGATGCCGTCGCGCACCGGGTACGCGAGGGGGCGGTCGGGATCGGTGGAGTGCAGCTCCGGCTCCCCGGAGGGGCCGGTGCCGTCCACCAGGCGTGCGCCGGTCACGGGGCAGCGCAGGGCCTCGCGCACCCAGGGGTCGATCTGCAGGCTCATGCTCGCTCCTCGTCGTCGTGCGTGCGCACGAGCGACAGGACGTCGTCGCGCACCTTCTCCATGATGTCCTCGTCGGCGGCCTCGACGTTGAGCCGCAGCAGCGGCTCGGTGTTCGAGGCGCGGAGGTTGAACCACCACTGCGGGTGGGAGTCCCAGTGCGAGACGGTCAGCCCGTCGAGCTCGTCGACCTCGACCGGCCCGCCGCCCTGCTGCGTCACGTACGCCTCGACGACGCGCGCCCGGGCCGCCGGCACGGCGGCCACGGTCGAGTTGATCTCGCCCGAGGCGACGTACGGCTCGTACATCTCCCCGAGCGCCGAGAGGGGGTGCGGCTGCGACCCGAGGGCGGCGAGCACGTGCATCGCCGCGAGCATCCCCGTATCGGCGAAGAAGAAGTCGCGGAAGTAGTAGTGCGCGCTGTGCTCGCCGCCGAACACGGCGTCGTTCTGGGCCATCTGCGCCTTGATGAACGAGTGGCCGACGCGCGTGCGCACGGTCCGGGCGCCGGCGGCCCCGAGGAAGTCGGGCACGGCCCGCGACGTGATGAGGTTGTGGATCACGGTCGGCGTGCGCCCCGCCTCGACCTCCTTCGCGACCTCGCGCAGCCCGACGAGCGCCGTGATCGCCGACGGCGACACCGGGTCGCCGTGCTCGTCGACGACGAAGCAGCGGTCGGCGTCCCCGTCGAACGCGAGCCCGAGGTCGGCGTCGTGCTCCACGACGGCGGCCTGCAGGTCGAGCAGGTTCTTCGGGTCGAGCGGGTTCGCCTCGTGGTTCGGGAACGTGCCGTCGAGCTCGAAGTACAGCGGCACGACGTCGAGCGGCAGCGCGGGCAGGCCCGCGCCCGTGCCCAGGACGGCCGGGACGGTGTAGCCGCCCATCCCGTTGCCGGCGTCGACCACGACCTTGAGCGGCCGGATCCCGGACAGGTCGACGAGCGAGCGCAGGAACGCCGCGTAGTCCGGGAGCGTGTCGCGGTCGGTGACCGTCCCCGGCTCGTCCGCGGCGGCGGGGAGGCCGTCGTCGAGGTACCCCTCCGCGAGCCGGCGGACCTCCGCGAGCCCCGAGTCCTGGCCCACCGGGCGCGCGCCCGCGCGGCACAGCTTGATCCCGTTGTAGACCGCGGGGTTGTGGCTCGCGGTGAACATCGCGCCGGGCGCACCGAGGACGCCGGACGCGTGGTAGAGCCCGTCCGTCGAGCACAGCCCGATGCGCACGACGTCGACCCCGGCCTCGACGAGACCCGCCGCGAACGCGTCCACGAGCTCCGGCCCGGAGTCCCGCATGTCGTGCCCGACGACGACGCTCGCCCGGGCGGGCGCGTCGCCCGCGGGGGCCGGCGCCTCGGGGAGCACGACCGCACGGGCGAACGCGGCACCGATGGCCTTCGCCACCTGAGGGTTGAGCTGGTCCGGGACGGTGCCGCGGACGTCGTACGCCTTGATGAGGTGGGAGAGGTCGGTCGTCACGCCGCCCACCCTACCGAGGCGGGGGCACGGGGGTGCGTCGGGGTCAGTCGCCCTCGGCGCGCAGGACGCGCAGGTGGCCGCGTCGCCCCACCTCGGTGACGTCCGGCGGCTCCGGCTCCGTCCGGACCTTGCCGGCCTCGCGCACCGCGTCCGCGAGCGCCGACAGGTCGTCGTCGCTCGGGCCGGTCTCGACGAACTGGGGCGACAGCCGCACGACCTCCCAGCCGCGCGGTGCGGTGAGGCGCTCCGCGTGCTCGGCGCACAGGTCGTAGGAGTGCGGCTCGGCGAGGTGCGCGAGCGGGCCGAGGACCGCCGTGGAGTCGGCGTAGACGTAGGTGAGGGTCGCGACGGCGGCACGGACGCACGCCGTGCGCGAGCACTGCCTGACGGATCTCACGCGCTGACCTTACGCCTTCCTGGCGTGTCGTGGGGCCGCCACACGCCGTCCGAGCGCCCGCGCCGCCGCAGGTGGGCGCGCTGCGCCGGGCGGCGGCGGGCTAGAGTCGTGGTGTGCGTGGCAACACTCCGTCCCCCGGCTCGCGGCCCGAGCCCGCCGGCAAGGGGCGCCGGGCCCGCGACCGCTGGTCGCGCCGGGCGACCCCCGCCCCGCCCCCCGTCTCGTTCGACGAGCTCGTCATCCCGCCTCGGGCGCCCGGCCCGGGCGGTCAGGGTCCGGTGCCGCGACGCCGGGACCGCCGGGGTCGCGGGATCCGCGGGCCGCTCCTGCCGCCCACCGCACCGGCGAGCCGCACGCGGGCGGAGAAGTTCGACGACGTCGTCGTCGACGTCGTCGAGCGGGTCGAGCGCTCGTGGGCCAAGCAGCTGCGCGGGACGGAGTTCGCGGTCGAGGACGTGCCGCCGTCCGACCCTGCCCCCTGGGAGGACGGCGGCGTCCCGCTCGGCCGGTGCTTCCCCGCGGAGTCGGGTCAGCCCGCGCGCATCGTCGTCTACCGACGGCCGGTCGAGGCCCGCGCGTTCGACGCCGAGGACCTGGAGGACCTCGTCCGCGACGTGCTCGTGGAGCAGGTCGCCCACCTGCTCGCGCGCACGCCGGAGGAGATCGACCCCCGGTACACCGGCGACCGCTGACCCGCGTCGCTCCCTAGCCCCCGAGGCCCGCGGTGCCCGAGGCACGGACCGCGACGGTACCGGGCGCAGGGACGTCGGCCACGGGCAGGAGCACCGAGAGCAGGCTCGGGGTCTCGTCGCCGTCGTCCCCGCTCGGGTGACCCGCGCTCGCCGTGACCGACCAGACCGGCTCCAGGTCCCCGCGCGGACCGACGACGTCGACCGTCACGGCCGCGACCGTGGCGTCGGATCCCTCCGCCACCAGCGCGGACGGGTCGAGCGTCTGCGTCGTGCCGGCGGCGAGCGCCACGGTCGTCGTCCCGGCCTCGGCGCCGTCCTCGTCGTGGGCGCGGACGCGGAGCTCGAGGCGTCCGGTCGCGTCGTCGCCGTCCTCCGCCGGGCCCGTCGCCGGGACTGCCGCGAGCGTCAGGACCGACGTCGTGCCGGGGACGAGCGCGACCTGCCCGGCCCGCGCGTCGTCCGCCACGGCCGGGGCGTCCTCCGCGGGGGGCACCAGCGCCCGCGCGGCGATCCACGCCCGGTCGTACTGACGCTCCTCGTGCAGCAGGTCGGGGTCGGCCTCGCCTCGCCGGTCGACCGACGCCCCCGCGACGACGGGGACGTCCGCGTGCACGGCCACGGCGTACGACCCCGCGGGCAGCCCCCCGAGCGAGACGTCGGTGACGACTCCCGGCGTGAGGGCGACGTCCTCCACGCCGCGCAGCGGGACGGGCCCGTCCGCCCCGTAGACCGTCACCTGCGCGGTCCCCGCCTGGTCGCCGGGGGCGAGGAGGCGGAGCTGCGGCGCGTGCGGGTCGTCGACGGCCTCGCCGATGCTCGCGACGCCCGCGAGCGCCACGTCGTGCGCGGGGTCCGCGCCGGGGACGACGTAGTCGACGCCGAGCGGGACCAGCCCGTCGAGCGTGGAGTGCTGGAGGTAGGCGGAGACGAGCCCGCCCGTCGCCGCGACGTGCACGACGAGACGCCGCTGCTCGGGGGCGGCCGCCTCGACGAGCGTCACGACCTCCTCGCCCGGGCCCACGAGCTGCTGCCCGCCCCCGGAGAGCACCGCGGCCCCGCCCTGGCCCCAGACGTCGACCTGCACGACGGCGGGCGTGAGCCCCGGGTTCTGCAGCACGAGCTGGGTGCTGCTGCCGATCTGGGTGCTCCCGCCCACGAGCCACTGGCTGATGCCGGGCCGCGCGCAGCTCGCCGCGGCGAGGCCGCGCAGGTCGCCGGCGGTCGTCACGGACCCGACCGACGCCGCGACCCGCGGCGCCGCCCCCTCGCCCGGGCGCACGGTCAGGACGCTGCCCGCGCCAGGGTCCTCGACGGTGCTCACCGTGACGTCGGCGTCGGGGGCGCGATCCAGCGCCCGGGCGCCGGTGCGCGCGGCCGTGCCGTCGAACGTGCCGATCTCGGCCGACCCGGCGCCCGCCACGACCGCGCGCAGGCTGCTCTCGGTGCCGACCGGCGCGGGACCGAACTGCGCGTCGCCGACCGTCTCCGGGTCGGTGAGGCGCGCGGGCCCCGGGCAGACCGTGACCTCCGGGGCCGGCTCGACGGCGACCCGCTCGACCGGGTCGGCGGGGGGCGGCGCGGCGGGGACCAGCGTCGCACCCGTGCTCCCGAACGCGGCCACGGCGCCGACCGCGAGCATCCCGACCAGGCCGGCGCCCGTCGTCGTGACCCGGCGCACCACCCCGCGCCGCCGGCTGCGGGACGTCCCGGCGGTCGCCCCGTCCGGGGCCGCCCGGCCCTCGCCCGTCTCGTTCTCCGTCGTCACCGCGCTACCTCGTCCCCGCCCGACGACGCCGCACCGGCACCGCGAGCAGCACGTACACGAGCAGGGTGATCCCTGCCGCCGTCATCCAGCCCGACCGGTGGTCGGCCGCGTGGAACACCTCGAGCCGACCGTCCGCGCCTCCCAGGGCGAACGCCTGGAGCCCGCCGGTGGTCGACGGGTCGACGGCCTCCAGGGGTCGGCCGTCGAGCGTCGCCCGCCACCCGGGCGAGGCGTCCTCCGCGAGCACGACCACGCGGTCCTCGGCCCCCGCCGGCACGACCGCGTCGACCGGTCGCAGCGCCTGGCGGTCGGCGTCGAGCGGCTGTGACCCCGCGGACGACTCGACCCGCGCGTAGGCGGGGTCGAGGCCGTCGGGCGCCACGCGCCACACCAGCCCCGACTGCCCCTCTGTCATGCGCTCGAGACCGGGCACCGTGTCGAGCCGCGCCACGAGCTCCGCGCGCGCCTGGTCCTGCTCCGCCGACGCCGGCAGGAGCACGGCGCCCACGCCGAGGCGCCCGAGGCCGTCGCTCACGTCGGCGGACGTGCCGGAGACGAGGTCGGCGACCACCCGGGGCAGCTCGCCCTCGGTCGCGCCGGGGTCCGCGGCCTGCCACGCCTCGACGACGACCGAGGAGTCGACAGCCTGCGGGCCGTCGGAGCGCAGGGCCGCGTACTCGACCACGCCGCCCGGACCGATCTCGAGGCTGAGCACCCGGGCCTGGCGCGGGGAGGACTGCATCTGGCGGCCGACCGGCGGGACGACGGGCTGGGTCGTCGCGCGGACGTCGCCGACCCGCGCGTCGTCCCGGTCGAGGACGCCCGCCGTCCACGACGCCGCGGTGCCCAGCGGGAGCAGCGTGACGACGAGGCCGAGCGCGACGACGGCACCGGACCGCCAGGGCGGGGCGCCGCCGTCGGGCAGTCGGGGCGCACCCACGAGCGCGGCGCCGAGGAGCGCGAGGAGCGCGAGCGAGGTGCCCGCGCCGGGCCAGCCCGTCACGGGGGCGTCCGGCGACGCGCCCGCCCCGACGACGGTCGAGCCGGCGAGGATCGCCGTCGCGAGGCCGATCGCCGCGACGAACCACGCGCCGACGGCGAGGCGGCGCCCGCGGAGCACGGCCACGGCGGCGAGCGCCACGACGACCGCCCCGGCGGCGAACGGCGCCCACCGCGCGAGCAGGTCGACGGCGCCCGAGCCGTCGAGCCCGAACCACGCGCCCGGCGACACCGGCAGACCGAGGAGCAGCTGCCACGGCGGCGCGGCCGCGGCCGCGACGGGCGCACCGGGGTCGGCGAGCAGGAGGCGCCACCCGCCGTCGCCCGCCGTCCTCGCCACGTGCACGAGGAACGGCGCGAAGAGCACGAGGGCCGGGACGGGGACGAGGGCGAGGTAGCGGCGGTGCGCGGGCACCCCGACCGCGACCACCACGAGCACGAGGACGCCGACCGGGAGGAGGACGGGCGAGCCGGCGACGACGACGGCGAAGAGCAGGCCCGCGGTCGCCGCCGCGGCGAGCGACCCCGGCTCGCGCCGCAGGACCGGACGCGCGGCGTCGGGCGCGGCCGGCGCGACCGTGTCGACACGCTGGAGCCCGAGCGCGCGGACCACCGCGAGCGCGAGCCACGGCAGCGTGGCGTGCACGAGCACGGCGCCCACCCGGCCCGCGCCCACGGCGGCGAGCAGGGCCGGCGCGGCGACCCACACGAGCGTGGCCCAGGCGCGCGCCGGGACCGAGCGGACCAGGGCGCCCGCGACGAACCACGCGCCCAGACCCGCGGCGACGAAGCAGGCCGGCACGAGCAGGTTGACGGCGGTCTGGGTCGCGCCGCCCGCGAGCAGCGAGGCGGGGACGAGCGCCGTGACGTAGGGGTCGGCCGGGGCGGGCGCTCCGAGGCCGGTCGAGACCCACCCGGTCGTCGCGGCACGCCAGACGTCGCCCAGCGTGCCCGTCGCCGGCAGCAACGAGCCGCCGACGAGGCGCCCGCCGGCGAGCAGCGCCCCCGCGAGCGGGCCGAACACGAGGGCGGTGTACGCCACGAGGGCGACGGCCGTCGCAGCGAGCCCCGCCCGTCGCCGCAGCGCGAGCGCGCGCAGCTCGCGCCGCTCGATGTCGGTCGGGGCCCACGCGGTGCGCCGCTGCTCCGCCCGCGCCAGACGACGGTCGCGCCGCTCGGCGAGCACCTCGCGCCACGTGCCGCGCAACGGGCGCAGCGCACCGCGCGGGAGCCTGCGGGTCCGTCGGGCCGCGCGCCGCGCGCGCCACACGGGCCCGACCCGGGCGAGCGCCCAGAGCGGCGCGAGCAGCTCGTCCCGCGCGTGGCCGGGCTGCTTGACGAGCAACCGGTACGCGGCGTGGAACGGCGCACCGAGGATCATGGCCAGCGCGACGAACGGGAGCCACGGTGCCGCGACCCCGACGAGTCGCGCGTGCAGCTGCGACCGGCGCCGCGCGGCGGAGGACGAGCCGGGGTCCGGCGCGGGGAGCGTGGTCGCCCCGCGCCGCCGGTCCCGCAGACCGAGCAGCGACGCCTGGGCGTGCCGCACCACCGCGGACGGCACGACGATCACGCGGTGCCCGGCGAGCCGTGCCCGGCGGCACAGGTCGAGACCGTCGCCGAACGGGCCGTACTCGGGGTCGGTCCCGCCGAGCTCGAGCCACACCGTGCGGCGCACGAGCGCGCCCGCGAGCCCGACGGCGAGCACGTCGTCGCGCGCGTCGTGCTGGCCCTGGTCGATCTCGTCGTCGTCGATCCCGGTCATGCGGCGCCCCAGCGGCGTCGTCGTGACGCCGACCTCGACGAGGCGGCTCGCCGTGCCCGGCTCGAACGGCGCGGCGGGCTCGGCTCCCGTGCCGACCGTCCACCGCTCCTGCTTGGGTCCCGCCACCGCGACCGCGGTCGAGTGCTCGACCGCGCGCAGGAGCTCGGCGAGCGCGTCGGGAGCGGGCGCCGAGTCGTCGTGGAGCAGCCAGAGCCACGTGCCCGGCTCGACGTGCGCGAGCGCGGCGTCGACCGCGTCCCCGAACGAGCGGGCGCGCGGAGCAGCGACGAACCGCGCGTCGCCGAGCTGGAGCCCCTGGTGCTCGCGCGTCGCGTCACCGGTGGCGGCGTCGACCACGACGACCGCGTGCGGGCTCGTCGTCTGGGCGCGCAGGGCGGCCATCGTCTGCGCGAGGAACGGCGTGCTCCCGCGCGTGACGACGACTGCGGTGACGGTCGTGACGACGGGCAGCGCCCCGGTGACGGCAGCGACGATCTCGGGTGCCGCGACGACGCCAGGCACCGCAGCGGCACGCGCGGCCGCCCCCGGCGTGACGTCGCCGGGGCGGGCGCTGCGCGCGGACGTGGTGAGGTCGGAGGAAGTCATGTCCCGTCGATCATGCGACGGACACGGCTCCGGGCGCGGCATTTGCGCGCCCCGGTGTGGCGGGGTGTCGTGACCCCGTCACGAGGCGGCCCGGTGCGGCACGCGGCCGATCCGGACCGGGCGACGCTCGTCGTCAGACGACGCGGCGCTTGAGCTTGCGGCGCTCCCGCTCCGAGAGGCCGCCCCAGATGCCGAACCGCTCGTCGTTCTCGAGCGCGTACTCCAGGCACTCCGCGCGGACCTCGCAGCCCGTGCAGACCTTCTTGGCCTCGCGCGTGGACCCGCCCTTCTCCGGGAAGAAGGCCTCCGGGTCCGTCTGGGCGCAGAGCGCCCGCTCCTGCCAACCCATGAGCGAGTCGTCGACCGGCTCGCCGAAGAGCGGCAGCACCGGTGCCACGCGCTCCACCTCTCGTTCAGCGTCGGAGGGGAAAGCCCCTCCCGTCCCGTCCAGCATGTTCCACATCGTGCGCCCCTTCATGCCGTTCGCCGGGCCTCGTGGCGAGAACCCCGCCGGAAACTGCATTGAAGAAATTACACGCGTGTCGTCCGCGGGCGTCAAGCCGAAATGTGATAGCGACGAGGAGGCGAGGGGTGAAATTCCGACATGTCGGGACGCGATATCAGCGCTCTAGGGTGGTGTCCATGGTGACCGCTCCCCATCCCCCGACCCCGCGCGACGACCGCCCCACGCACGTCGCTGACCTGCTGCGTCTCCTCACGCGAGACCCCGGCCGACCGCGGCTCACGTGGTACGGCGACGACGGCGAGCGCGTCGAGCTCTCCGGCGCGGTGCTCGAGAACTGGGTCAACAAGACGACCAACCTTCTCGTCGAAGAATTCGACGCCGGCCCCGGCACGCGGGTCGTTCTCGACCTTCCGGTCCATTGGCGCACGGTCGTCTGGGCGCTCGCCGCATGGCGCGTCGGAACGACGGTCGTGCTCGCGCCCGTCGAGGACGACGCTATGCCGGACGACGGCACCACGCGACCGGACGTCGTCGTGACGACGCGCCCCGACCGCTGGACCGGGACGCGCGCCGAGTTCGTCGCCGTCACGCTGCCGGCGCTCGCCCGCCGGTACGACGGCGACCTCCCGGCAGGGGCGATCGACGCCGCGTCCGCGGTCATGACCTACGGCGATCAGCTCGGGTGGGCGCCCGGCATCGACCCTGGCGCGGCAGCGCTCGACGACGGCACCTCCGCGACGACCCACGCGGCGATGTTCTCCTCTCCCACCGCCCCTCGGGGTACGCGCGAGACGGTCGACGGGCGACGCGGCATCTCGGGAGTCCTCGCCAGGCTGGTCGCGCTCTGGAGCGCGGACGGCTCCGCCGTCGTCCTCGCGCCCGACGTCGCGGCCGGGCTCGATGCCGACCCGGACCGCCACGCACGGCTCCTGCAGAGCGAACGGGCCTCCTGAGGTCAGCGCCCGGTGGGCACGGTGACGGAGCGCCGTCAGCCGGTGTACTCGAAGTGCCAGTACTCCGGGTTGGAGCCGTCCTGCCACGCCCACCGCGGCGCCTGCCACCCGAACGCGGGCGCGTTCAGCTTGAGCCACTCGTACGAAGGCGACCCGAAGCCGTGCTGCGACCCTTCGGCGGTGTCGAGGGCGAGACCCCACCCGTGGTTCGACGTCCCCGGGACGGCGGCGACCGAGCCGAGCGTCATGCGGAGGTACACCTGCGTCGCGTAGGTCCGGTAGCCGTAGCCGATCGACATCGACCGTCCGAAGCGGCCCCAGTACGCGCTGTTGAGTCGTTCGAGGGCGCGCTGGGCGTCGCACCGCAGGAGCACCGAGCGATTCCACGACACCGGACACAGCGTCGACGTGTCGAGCCGTCCGTTGCGCCCTGTGTAGGGGGCCGGTGCGCCGGCCGACTGCCACTCGGCGTGCGTGAGGTACTTCTGCACCGTCGGTCCGGAGTACAAGATCGCCGGGCCGGAGAAGTCCTTCTCGAAGATGTCCCCGGGGAGGCGCGCGGCGACACGAGGAGTCGGCGAGCCTTCAGCGAGCCACTCGGCAAGGCTGATCGGCCGCCCCTGTCCGTAGCGCAGATCGGACATGCGCGCGATCGAGTCGTGCCACGTGAGCTTGACGAACCCCTGGTTGGCGCGGACCGAGGGAGCGCGGTACCCGGTTGCCGCCCACTCCTGCTCGGCAAGCTTGTGCAGGCTCCCGTCGGGCGCCCGCAGGAAGAGCTCCGGCGCGGAGGCCCACCGATAGATCGAGCTCCCGTCGATCCATCCCGCCGCCCGCGGTTCGACGAAACCCGTTGCCGACCACGCCTCCCAGGTCAACCTGTCCCAGTCCCAGTCCGCTGACGACCAGTACGTCACCGCGTAGAGGGTCGGTGACCACGGATACCGGACCACCTCGGTCCGTGTCGGTTCGGGAACCGGCGATCCTGCGGCGACCCACTGCGCGTAGGTGAGCTGACGACGTGCAGCTCCGTCGACCTCGTAGATCGCGGGATCGTGCGGCTTCTTCAGGTATCGCACTGCCGTCGTCGCGAGCACGCCATCGCGATCGACCGTCCCGCGTCCCCCCGCGTCGAGAACCCCAGGTCGGTCCCCCTGCCGGGGGAGACGGTCGAGGCGCACGTCGGCGTGAGCCACCGACCCGACGACGAGCAGCACACCGACGAGCACGCTCACGAGGACGAGCACACGGCCGGCGAGAGCCTTGGTCTGCACGCGCACCCCCTCCCACGTCCCGGAAACCCCGCCGTGTACTCTCGACGGAACCAGCGCAGCTTGGAGGGAACGTGTCTGCAGAGTCTGCCTTCGACGGCGCATCCCAGCACCTCGACACGACATCCGAGGACTACACCGACCGCCTCCGTGCGCTCCAGGGGAGCACGTGGAAGCGCCTGCTGCACGTCCAGGCTCCGTACCGATGGAACCTGCGGCGACACCTGGGTGGCCGGCCGACGGTCGATCTCGGCTGCGGGATCGGTCGCAACCTGTCCACGCTCGTCGCAGGAAGCGTCGGTGTCGACCACAACCCCACGTCCGTGGCGTTCTGCCGCACCATGGGGCACCGCGCGTACCTGCCCGACGAGTTCTTCCAGCTTCCTGACCGCGACCGTCCCCGGGACGGGCTCCTGGTGGCCCACGTGCTCGAGCACCTGGAGCCGCGGAGCCAGGAGAGCTTCCTTCGCCCCTACGTCGAGACGCTCCTGCCGGGAGCGGTCGTCATGGCGGTCTGCCCACAGGAGCGGGGGTTCAGGAGCGACTCGAGCCACACGGACTTCGTGGACGGTCCGCGTCTCGTGAGCATCTTCCGTTCGCTCGGTCTCGAGGTCGAGGGCTGGTCGTCGTTCCCCTTCCCGCGGAGCGCAGGAGGGCTCTTCGTCTACAACGAGTTCGTGGCGGTCGGCCGTGTCCGCTGACATCGCCGGTCTGGCTCGATGCTTCCTACTTGGTGCAGGTCCAGGACGAGGGAAGGAACGGCGTGAAGCTCACGGGTGTCGGCCTCGGTGATCCGGCACCGGACCACTCGGCGTAGGTCAACCGGAAGAAGCCCGCGGGGCCGTCGTACCAGATCTCGTCGTCATAGCCGAAGCCTCGCGGGGGGCCCTGAATGAACCTGCTCGCTCTGCTCGACGAGATCGTCTGAGGTGTCGGCGAGCCCTCTCGCACCCACTCCGCATAGCCGAGCCGCGACCCGCACGCGTCCGAGTGACCGTTGGTCGTGGAGTGGTGCACCGGTCCGATGTTCTCCGGGACGTCCCAGAAGAGGATAGGACTCCAGGAGTAGCGGTAGACGCCGAGCTGGCGATCCGTCGGGTCCGGGAGAGGACGTCCCATCGAGACCCACTCGGAGTAGGCCAGCTTGTGGGTAGGGGCGTGCACGGCCGTCTCCGCGACGAAGATCTCGGTCGGCGACGACGGACGGGAGAGCACGCGGCACATCGCTGTCGCGTCGGTACATGCGCGAAGATCCTTGACGGGCCTGGGGCTCCCGACCGACCGCCAGTCGTCGAACGTCAGGACGTGCGGGTCTGCGTGGGCACCGTGCCCGTCGTCGGAGTCGGGCCAGTAGGTCAGCGCATAGATGGTGTCGCTCCACGGGAGCGACGAGTAGCGAGGTTCCCAGACGACGGGCGCCGGAGAGCCGAGAGCCCGCCAGGAACCCAGATCGAGATACTGCCGTGGGTTGCGGGTGCTCCCCCACGTCTCCGGAGAGCCAGCGACGAGATAGAGGCTCGGACTGAAGCGGGACTTGACCACGAACGACGCCTCGGTCGAGACCGCGGGTGCCGCTCCCCAGGGGGACGCTGCCGCGGCGAACGCGAGCACCGCCACCAACAGCGTGACGACCCGGACCCGGAATCCGCTCCGGGTAGAGGTCGACAGGCCACCTGCCTCGTCGCCGACCACGTCGACCGCTGCCGCGGGACGGGTCGAGGCCCTGCGTCCCTCGCTCACCGGGACGACCCCACGACGATCCCGCCGACCGGCGGGCCGAAGGGCTTCGACGACGGAGGCGGTGAACCGGCCGCCCTCCACTGCTGGTACGTGATCGGGAAGAAGCCGGCCGGCCCGTCGTAATAGACGTCACGGCTCCCCGCGAAGACGACGAAACGCTCCCTCACGGCGGACGGGACCACCTTGGGGGTCGGCGATCCGGCCGCTCGCCACTCCTGGAGCGTCAACGAGCGTCCTGTGGCGTAGACGTCCGAGTCGTAGGCGGAGCGCGGCCCGATGGAGACCGGCGTCGCCGCGAAGACGCGGTCGTTCCACGCGAGCCTGTAGTAGCCCACGGTCTGGACGAGGGACACCTCGGGGGCGCCGATCCTCGTCCACTCGGAGTACGTGAGCTTGTGCACCCCGCCCGACCCTTCGATGTCCACGAGGAGCTCGGACGACGTCGGGTAGCGCGTGACTGAGCACCACGTCCGCTCACAGAACGGGAAGGACCGGTCGGCGGGAGGACGCCCTGCCCCGACCCACTCCGCGTACGTCAGGGGGCGGACGTCCGCCCACGTCTCGCCCGGCCATTGGGTGACCGCATAGATCGTGGACGACCACGAGAGGCCCGCGTACTCAGGTTCGAGGACGTGAGCGGTCTGCCGCCCCCGGGCGACCCATTCGGCGTAGGTCAGCGCTGTCCGACCGCCGAGGGCTGCCCCCGACTCGTCGACCGAGATCTCATAGATCGTGGGGTCGAAGCGGGACTTGACGAGGAGGGTGGTCGGCTCGGCACCTGCGGGAGGCGCGAGGGAGAGCCCCAGCGCCGCAGCCGTCAACGCCGTCGCGACGATCTTCACGAGCCGCTTCATTGCTCTCCATCCGGAAACCCGCCGTGCGAACAGGCGGATCGTAGCGTATGCGGGCGCCGCCTCGGACAGGCGGACCTGGCATGAGAAGATCGCCACCATGCGCGGAATCATCCTCGCCGGCGGCTCCGGCACCCGACTGCACCCGATCACCCTCGGCGTGAGCAAGCAGCTCGTGCCCGTGTACGACAAGCCGATGATCTACTACCCGCTCTCGACCCTCATCCTCGCGGGAATCCAGGACATCCTCGTCATCACGACGCCGCACGACGCCGAGCAGTTCCGCCGGCTCCTCGGCGACGGCTCGCAGTTCGGCGTCTCGATCACCTACACCGTGCAGGCAGAGCCGAACGGGCTCGCGCAGGCCTTCGTGCTCGGCGCGGAGTTCATCGGGGACGACTCCGCGGCGCTCGTGCTCGGGGACAACATCTTCTACGGCCCCGGCCTCGGGACCCAGCTCACCCGCTTCGACGGGATCGACGGTGGGGCCGTGTTCGCGTACCGAGTCTCCGACCCCACCGCGTACGGCGTGGTCGAGTTCGACCAGAACGGGACCGCGCTCTCCCTCGAGGAGAAGCCCCAGGAGCCGAAGTCCAACTACGCGGTGCCGGGCCTGTACTTCTACGACAACGACGTCGTCGCCATCGCCCGCGACCTGGAGCCCTCCGCACGAGGCGAGTACGAGATCACGGACGTGAACCGCGAGTACCTGCGGCAAGGCAGGCTCCAGGTCGAGGTCCTTCCTCGTGGCACCGCGTGGCTGGACACCGGGACCTTCGACTCGCTGCTGGAAGCCTCGGACTTCGTGCGGACCATCGAGAACCGCCAGGGGCTGAAGATCGGCTCGCCGGAAGAGGTCGCGTGGCGCCGCGGCTTCCTCACGGACGACGAGCTGCGCGCTCGGGCCGAGAAGCTGGTGAAGTCGGGCTACGGCACGTATCTCCTGGGACTGCTCGACTCCTGAGTCGTCCCCCGCGCGACGGGAGAGGCAAGGGGTTAGCGTGACGACGGCGCCGACAGGTGCCCGAGTCTCCTAGGAGGTGCCCGGACGATGCTGACCCGAACCCGGCGCGCCGTCGCGCTGACGGCGTCCCTCACGATGCTCGCGACGACGCTCGTCGCCGGGCCGACCATCGCCCGTCCCGCCGCCTCCACGGCGGCGCCGACAGCTGTTCCCTCGACGGAAGGCCCCGAACCGGTCGAGCCGTCGGTGGAGGAGGTGCCGCTCGAGGCGGCCTCGACCGACGGTGGGTCGCCGTCCGTCGCGCCCTTCTCGGCCGACTCGCTCGACGCCGGGGCGACGGACGCGCTCGACGGCCTCCACGCCTCGTCCGACGTCTCGGGTTTCGCGACGGTCGGGGTCGTCTGGCAAGGCCCTGCAGACCCGACCGGGCTGACTGTCGAGGTGCGGTCCGCAGATGCCACCGGTCGAGTGAGCGGCTGGGAGGCCCTCGAGATCGAGCCGGGCTCCGAGGGCGGGGTCCCCGGGACGGCACCGTTCGTCGTCGGCGACGTGTCCCGTGTCGAAGCCCGGGTCACCGGGACCGTCGGCGAGGTCCACGATCTCGAGCTCGTGATCGTCGATCCGGGGACGAGTGCTGCCGACGCGTCGGACACACTCGCTCCGCCTGCCACCGCGAGCTTCGGCGGAGGTTCGGGGAGCGGATTGTCGGGCGCCCGAACGGCGGCGTCCGCCGGGATCGACGCCGCCGTCGCGTCGGGGTATCCCGGTAGCTCGCGGGCGCCCGCCTTCTACTCCCGCGCCCAGTGGGGCGCGGACGAGTCGCTGCGGACGTGGTCGCCCGCGCAGGGCAACATCCAGGCCGCCGTCATCCACCACACGGCGGGCACCAACACCTACGGGACGGGAGACGTCCCGGCGATCCTCCGAGGGATCTACGCGTATCACGCGCAGACCCGCGGGTGGGGGGACATCGGCTACAACTTCCTCGTCGACAAGTTCGGCCGGATCTGGGAGGGCCGTGCAGGCGGGATCGAGCTCGAGACGACGGGCGCCCACGTCTCTGGCTACAACACCCCGACGACGGGCGTGTCGGTCCTCGGGAACTATCAGACCGCCACTGTGAGCAACGCCGCGGTCGACGCGATCGTCCGGCTGCTCGGCTGGAAGCTGTCGATCCACGGCGTCGACGCGGGCGGGACGACCGTGATCAACGGGCAGCGGCTTCCGACGATCTTCGGCCACCGTGACGTCGCTTCGACCTCCTGTCCGGGCCAGACCTTGTGGGTACGGCAGGACGAGATCCGACGGCGTGTCAAGGCCGAGCAGTCGAAGTACTCGGCGCTCTGGGGAACAGCGACGGGGAGCCTGGTGATGTCTCCATACCGCCCTGACGTGTATCTCGTCGTCGGTGGCACCAAGCACCGTCTCACCACGACGGGAATCCTCGATTCCCTCTCCGCCCAGGGTCGGGTCTCCGACGCGGCCGACAGCTACTTGTCCTACCTCGCGACCGGCAAGCCGCTCGGGCGGTTCCTTCGAGACCCTCGGGACGGGACGGTGGCCTTCGTGGACGGAAACACGAGGCGGCGCGCGTCGAGCTGTGACCTGGTCACCAGCTTCGGCTCGAGTTGCGCGGCCGCCGTCGACGTCACGGCCGCCCAGTGGTCGCGCCTCGCCGCAGGGCCACCCCTGAGCCGCTTCATCCGCTCGTCGTCGAGCGACTCCGTGTTCCTCGTCCAAGGAGGGACGCGCCACTGGGTCTCGTCCTGGGCACGGCTCCTCTCGCTGAACGACGGTCGTGTGCCCGAGATCAGCATCCTGACCCCCAAGGCGGTCTCGGAGATCCGGCAAGGGCAGGACGCGTAGTCTCGGCCGACGGCCTCTCAGCCCTCCGCTGCCGGCCCACCGACCACGGAGGGGGCGGCGAGCGCCCACCGATCACGCCAGTCGCCCAGCACCGCCACCCCCGCACGTTCGATCGTGTCGTGCGAGAGCACGGAATACGTCGGCCGAGGTGCCGGCCGGGCGAAGTTCTCGCTCGTCGTCGGGCTCACCGCCTCCACGGGGATCTCGAGCTCGACAGCGACCGCACGCGCGAACTCGTACCAGGTGCACGCACCGGACGAGGTGGCGTGGTAGACCCCGCCCGGCGCGTCGGCGACGACGAGAGCGGCGACGAGCTCGGCGACGTCCGCCGTCCACGTCGGCTGGCCCGTCTGGTCCTCCACGACGGAGACCTTCCCCCGCTCACGGAGGAGTCTGGCGATCGTCCGAGGAAAGCTGGACCCGTTGGCTCCGTAGAGCCAGGCGGTCCGCACGACGAGGTGCGCCGGGCTCGCCGCCCGCACCGCCCACTCGCCCGCCGCCTTCGTCCGTCCGTAGGCTGAGACGGGGTGGAGCGCAGCGTCTGCTGCATAAGGCACTCCCGCCTCTCCGTCGAACACGTAGTCGGTGGAGACGTGCACCATCCGCGCCCCGACGGACGCGGCTGCGACTGCGAGGTTCGCGGCGCCGACGGCGTTGACGGCAAAGGCCTCCCCCTCGTGCGTCTCGGCACCGTCGACGTCGGTCCACGCAGCGCAGTTCACGACGACGTCACCCTCGCGGAGCAGGTTCTGGCACGCTTCGGCGGACGTGATGTCGAGATCCGAGCGGCCGAGCGCGAGAACCTCTCCCTTCGAGCCGAGCGTCGCGACGACGTCCGTGCCGAGCATCCCGCCGGCCCCGGTGACCAACCAACGCATGCGACTCCTCCTGTTGACGACGGCGACACAGCCTAGCGTTCGAGTGCCCCTGTCGGCCTGGCAGGTCCGGATCCCACGTCCGGGTCTATCATCGGGTGTCCTCGAACGAACGGAGAGTCCTGGTGCGGGTGGAAGAACTGCCGATCGCCGGAGCATGGTCCTTCACCCCTACCCAGCACGGGGACGACCGCGGCCTGTTTCTCGAGTGGTTCAAGTCAGACCTCTTCGCCGAGACGACCGGCCGGGACCTCGAGCTCAAGCAGGCGAACCTGTCGGTGTCGGCGGCGGGTGCGCTCCGAGGAGTGCACTTTGCCGACGTCCCACCTGGTCAGGCGAAGTACGTGGCCTGCCCTCGCGGGGCCGTGCTCGACGTCGTCGTCGACATCCGCCGGGGATCTCCCACCTTCGGTCGCACCGCGTCCGTGCTGCTCGACGACGTCGACCGTCGCGCGGTCTTCCTCTCCGAGGGCCTCGGGCACGCGTTCCTCTCGCTCGAGGACGGGTCGACGGTCACCTATCTGTGCTCCACGCCGTACGCGCCTGGGCGGGAGCACGGCATCAACCCGCTCGATCCAGCGCTCGACATCGACTGGCCGCGGAACGGACGCGACGGGCGCGAGCTCACCTACGAGCTCTCACCGAAGGACTCCTCGGCGCCCACTCTCGCCGAGGCCGACGCGGCCGGGCTGCTTCCGGAGTGGAGCGCCGTCCAGGAGTTCGTGCGTCACCTGTCGCACTGAGCCGTCCTGCTCGCGCGACCTCTGGCAGGAGCACCGTCGAGGGCGCCGTATGCTGTGCTTTCGCTGTGACGAACCCGGCAGCCGGCCGGGAGCGCAGTTGAGCACCCAGGCAGGTATACGTGCACCACGTCCTCCGACGCGCCCTCGCGTCGATCCTCGCCCTCGGCACCGCCGGCGCCGTCGCCGTCGCTGCTGCTCCTTCCGCCTCGGCACAGTCCGACGGCGTGTACAGCGTGCCCTACTCGAGCGCGCTCTACTACCACTCGCACACGGGGCAGTACCACCAGCCCCTCAACTTCCAGGAGTGGGTGGACCTCGGTCGTCCGGCTCCGAAGCCCGTCCCCACCGACTTCGTCAAGTACCCGTGGTCGTCCAACATCTACGCGGTCTCGTTCTTCGACAACGCGTCGACCCAGTGGGAGTGGAAGAAGCTCACGTTCGCCGAGTGGTCCAAGGCGGGCAAGCCGACGCCTCGCACCGCAGGGCACATCGAGGGCTCCTACTACTACAAGTGGGGCACGAACAGCTCCGAGGTCTTCGTCTACCTCGACGACGAGTCCCACAAGCTCACGCTCAACCAGTGGAAGGCGGCGGGTTCGCCTGTCCCCGACGTCCTCAGCGACAGCGGCTTCTACAAGCTCTCGTGGGACTCGACGATCGTCTACTACGACTCCATCGCCAACCAGGACGTCTACAGCGTCACCTACGAGTGGTGGAAGTCGGAGGGCTCGCCGACCCCCAAGTCCGCCCGCATGCTCCCCGGTGACGAGGTGTGCACCATGAGCGGCACGCAGGACCTCTTCTACAACGGCTGGAGCTACGGCGGCGTGCTCACGTACAACCAGTGGCGGGCGGCCGGATTCCCCTCCCCCACCTGCACGGTCTAGCCGACGCCCAGACCCGCCGTGTGCGGGCCAGGGACCTGCCCTGGCCCTGGCCCGCACGCGGAGGACGAAGGTCCCGGGTGAATTCCCCGCGACCAGCCCACGTACCCGTCCCCCCGCCGTAGGCTGTGGCTTCCTGTGACGAACCTGGTAGTCGACCAGGAGCGCAGGGTCCATGTCAGGCAGGGACTTCATGCACCAGAGAACTCGACGCGCTCTTGCGACTCTGCTCGCGCTCGTCACCGGCGGCGCGCTCGCCCTCGTGAGCGCGTCCCCCGCGGCGGCGCAGCCCGACGGCTTCTACAGCGTGCCGTACTCGGGAACGATCTTCCAGCACTACCACGACGACGCCTACGGCTTCCACTACCCCGTCACCTACCAGGAGTGGCTGGACGCCGGGCGACCGACGCCTCGCCCCGTCCCGACGGACTTCGTCAAGTACCCGTGGTCGGCCGACATCTACGCCGTGTCGTTCTTCGACAAGGCGTCGACCCAGTGGGAGTGGAAGAAGCTGACCTTCGCGGAGTGGTCCCGCGCCGGAAAGCCGGCGCCGCGCGTGGCCGGGTGGATCGAGGGATCGACCTACCACCAGTGGGCGACGTCGCCCGAGATCTTCGTCGAGCTCGACGGCCAGGTCCACAAGCTGACGTTCAACCAGTGGAAGGCCGCGGGCTCGCCCAGCCCAGAGGTTCTGGGGGACGCGGGATTCATGAAGCTGACCTGGGACAGCTCGATCGCCTACATGTTCTCGATCGGCGGCGGCCAGGGATACCCGGTGAACTACGCCGAGTGGCGAGCAGAAGGCTCACCGACGCCGAAGGCGCAGCGCATGCTCCCGGGCGACTACGTGTGCTCGTACTCCTGGACCAACGCGCTCTGGTACGTCGGCAACAGCTTCTACGGCCAGCTGAGCTACCAGCAGTGGCAAGCCGCAGGGTTCCCCCACCCCGTTCCCTGCGGCTGACCCCCCGTGCCCCGAGGGCGGCGCCCCGACCCCGCAAGGGTGTCGGGGCGCCGCCCTCGTCGTGCAGAACCGTCCTCTACTGACCCACCGCCGCGTACTTCGCCTCGACCGCCTCCTTGGAGGGCCGCCACCACGACTCGTTCTCGCGGTACCAACGGACCGTCGCCTCGAGACCTGACCGGAAGTCGGTGTACCGCGGCTCCCAGCCGAGCTCCTCACGCAGCTTGGTCGCGTCGATCGCGTACCGCAGGTCGTGACCGGGTCGGTCGTTGACGTGGTCGAAGTCGTCGGCGTCTCGGCCGAAGATCTCCAGCAGCGTCCGTACCACCTCGAGGTTGGACTCCTCGCCGTCGGCACCGATGAGGTAGGTCTCGCCCGGTCGTCCCTTCTCCACGATCGCCCAGACGGCGGCGTTGTGGTCCTCGACGTGGATCCAGTCGCGCACGTTGAGACCGGCGCCGTAGAGGCGAGGACGGACGCCGTCGACGAGGTTGGTGATCTGCCGCGGGATGAACTTCTCGATGTGCTGGTACGGGCCGTAGTTGTTCGAGCAGTTCGAGATCGTGGCTTCGACGCCGAACGACCTCGCCCAAGCACGAACCAGCAGATCGCTCCCCGCCTTAGTGGACGAGTACGGGCTCGACGGGTTGTACGGAGTGGTCGGCGTGAACTTCGCCGGGTCGTCGAGCTCGAGGTCGCCGTAGACCTCGTCGGTCGAGATGTGGTGGAACCGCACGCCGTGACGTCGTACGGCCTCGAGCAGGGTGAAGGTTCCCACGACGTTCGTCTGGACGAACGGCGACGGGTCGTTCAACGAGTTGTCGTTGTGCGACTCCGCGGCGAAGTGGACCACGAGGTCCGACTCGCCGACGAGGTCGTCGACCAGCGTGGTGTCGGTGATGCTGCCCTCGACGAAGGCGATGCTGTCGGCCACCGGGGCGAGCGAGCTCCGGTCACCGGCGTAGGTCAGCGCGTCCAGCACGGTGACGTCGTGCTCAGGGTGCTCACGCACCGTCTGCTGGACGAAGTTGGCACCGATGAAGCCGGCGCCGCCGGTCACGAGGACCTTCATGGATCTCTCCTAGGCGTATCTGGGCGGCTGCCCTGCGGACGGGTCGTGGGCACGGCGAACCAATCTAGCGGATCTCGACCGGCGGGTCCGTCGGCGTGGTCACGCTGGGCCACGCAGTCGCAGCGACCGACCGATGTCCTCGCCGGTGACGGCGATCCCGACGGGCAGCGGCGTCAGCGGGCGCTCGTCGAGGTCTGGCCAGACTACGGAGCGGAAGCGCAGGTCACGCGCCTGCCGCGCGCCCAGGGGGGAGGCGGCCAGCACCGCCTGAGGCTTGCGCTTGTAGATCGCGCGGAGCATCCCGATGATCGCCGCGATCGTCACCGAGGACTGCGAGGCGAGGATCTTCGTCACCGGCGCCGACCCGGGCTCGTTCGAGGCCGCACGGGCGACGACGTCGAGCACGAGCTCGGCACAGTCGTCGACGTAGATGTAGTCGCGGAGGGTGTCCAACGAGACGTAGATGCCGATGGGCCGTGCGAGATGATGCGCCAGGCAGAACTGGGAGATGAGTCCCTGCGGCTTGGCCAGGTTCTGCCCGGGCCCGTACAGGTTGGAGATCCGCCCCAGGACGACCCTGACTCCCCCGGCCGCCAGCCCGGAGAAGATCTCCTCGGCAACCAGCTTGGCTCGACCGTAGGCCGCGAGGGGCGCGGGCGTCGACAGCTCCGTGAACGGTGGGTCCGCGGCTCCCGCGTAGAGCCCGCCTGCCGAGGACGCGAAGAACACCGTGCACCGAGCGAGCCGTTCGGCGGGCCGGCGCGCGAGGTCGGCGACGAACGCTCGCATGACCTCGGTCTCGGCTCGCAGCGCCTCGTCCGTCGACGCGGTGACTCCTGCGCCGGCGCACCACACGATGCTCCACCCACCGTCGCCCGCCAGCGCGACCACCTGGTCCACGGCGCGTGCCAGGTCCCGTGCGGCGACCTCCGGCACGGACCAGTCGACCTGCGCAGCGACGACGGGTAGACCGCGCGCGGCGGCGCGCTGACGCACCGCGCTCCCGAGGAGTCCTCGCGCACCGACGACGAGCGTCGGGGGGGCGGCTGTCACCGCGCGCGGCCGCCTCGGCCGAGCGGACCGCGAGCCGGGTCGGAGACGATCAGGTAGAGCGGTCGGCCCATCGCCATGTTGACGGCGACTCCGATGTACTCGGCGATGATCCCGAGCGCGAACAGGATGGCACCGGTGCCGAGCAGGATGACCACGATGAGCGAGGTCCAGCCCTCAGCGACCGGGCCACCGACGATGCGCGAGATGGCGAGCACGATCGCGACGACGATCCCGGCCAGGCCGCACAGTGCTCCCAGCCCGCTCACGAGCCGCAGCCCACGCGTCCCGCTCGACAGCACCATCCGCCAGAAGTGCGAGAGGAGCCGGCGCAGCGAGTAGCCCGACCTCCTCTCCCCCTCCTCCCGCAGGGTCACCGGAGCGGTCGCGATCTTGCCGCTCACCCAGCCGAGGGCCACGTCGAGATAGACGTTGGGGCCGGCGTAGGCCGCGACCGACCGTCCGATCTCGCCGAGCACGAGGCGATAGCTCTGGTAGAGCGACGTGTCGGAGCTCCCTGCGAGCACCTCGATGACGCGCTTCGAGCCGCGAGACGTGATGTTGCGGAACACGCTGTGCGGCGGTTGGTTGGTGGGCTTGCCGTAGACCACGTCGGCACCCTCGCGGAGCGCCGCGTCGAGCAGGCCCACCATCTCGGCAGGGTCGTGCTGGCCGTCCTCGTCGAGCGTCACGATCCAGTCGCCCCCCGACGACGCCATCCCCGCCAGGGTCGCGGCGTGCTGGCCGAAGTTGCGGCTGAGCCAGACCGGCCGCACGAACTCGTACCGGGCCGAGAGGTCGCGGATCGTCTGTGCCGAGCCGTCGGGCCCGTGATCGTGGACCAGGAAGACCTCGCCCACCACAGCGTCCGATCCCCCGGGGGTGACGAACGGCGTGGTCAGGCGCTCGATCTCCTCCAGCAGCGCGGGAAGCGTCCGCTCACCCTGGTAGACCGGGACGACTACCGATATCCGGTGCGGTGCAGCAGGCGTGCCTTCGTTCGTCACGCTGGAGACTATAGTCGTTGGGTCCGGCGTCCTCGTCAGGCTCCCACGCCCCGAGCGCGACCCACCACGCCCCGAGTATCCGAGAAGAGGACTGCCGCTCGATGGTCATGGACCCTGAGCCTCCGACGAGCGAGAACAAGCCGATACAGCCCCCGGCGGGCATGCAGGGCACGCTGGGCCCGCTGTTCCGGATCGTCAAGGACCAGCGCGTCGCGTTCCTCATCGTCGGCGGCTTCAACACGCTCCTCGGCACCTTCTGGTTCGTCTTCTTCGAGCTGCTGCTGCGTGACCACCTGGGTGCGTACGGGTACATGGCGAGCCTCGTGTGCGCCCACGTGGCTGCCGTGCTGTGCGCGTTCGTCCTCTACCGCAAGTTCGTCTTCCGCGTGACCGGCCACGTGTGGCTCGATCTCGCGCGGTTCGAGGTCGTCAACCTCGCCGCGCTCGGCGTGAACGTCGTCGCGCTGCCGTTCGTGGTCGAGCTGCTCGGCCTCGCCCCCATCCCCGCCCAGCTCCTGATCACCTGCGTGACCGCGTTGATCAGCTACTTCGGCCACAAGGGGTTCTCCTTCCGCCGCAAGAAGCCCGTGGCGGACCTGCCCCCGAATGCCGCTGAGGAGTCCGAAGCATGAGCCCGCGCGTGTCCGTCGTCGTCCCCGCGTACAACAACGGCGACTATGTCGAGCAGACCCTGCGCTCCGTGCTCGACCAGACCTACACGGACTTCGAGCTCGTCGTCGCCGACCATGCGTCGCAGGACGACACCTGGGACCGGATCCAGCAGTTCGCGGACGACCCTCGCGTGCGACTCGAGCGGACCGAGGCCGGCGGAGGTGCGCGGCGCAACTGGAATCGGGTCAGCGAGCTCGCCCAGGGCGAGCTCATCAAGCTCGTGTGCGGCGACGACCTGCTGCGACCGACGATGCTCGCGGAGCAGGTCGCCGCTCTCGACGCCGCAGGTGACGGTGCGGTGATGGTCGCCTCCCAGCGCGATCTCGTCGACGCACGGGGTGACGTGTTCCTCCGCGGCCGAGGACTCGACGCGCTGGACGGCGTCGTCCCCGGCGCCGCCGCCCTCAGGGCGACCGTGCGGTCCGGGACGAACATCTTCGGCGAACCGGCGTGCGTGCTGCTGCGCACCGAGGCGCTGCGCGCAGCGGGCTGGTGGCAGGACCTGCGCTACTACATCGACGCCGGCTCGTACGCCCCCGTCATGGTCACCGGCGACGTCGTGGCCCTGCGCCGGCCGCTCGCCGCGTTCCGCGTCAGCGCGAGCCAGTGGTCCGTCCGCCTCATGAAGGCCCAGGCGGAGGAGGCGGCGGAGTTCCACCGCCTCGCACAGCGGCTCGCACCTGCGGAGATCAGCGACGCGGACGTGCGCCGTGGTGACCGCATGGCGAAGCTCGTCGCGCTCCAGCGACGCGCCGCCTATGTCGCCCTCGGCAAGCGCATGCGACCGCTCCCCGCAGACTGACCGACGGACGCCGCTCTCCGAGCGGCACCTCCTTCGGCGCGCCGAACTCCGACCGCACGGTTAGCGTCGAGTGGTGCCGACCTGGACCCGCTCGCTCGTTCCGCTCGCGGTCGTCGCGGCCGTGGCCGCGACCCCGTCGTGCTCGGCGCAGCCCGCGCACGGCGGCGCGGGTGGGTCGGAGAGCTCGTCGACCGCACCGGACACGTCGCGCCCGGCACCGCTCGCGCCACGTCCGTCGGCGACGACGACCTCCGCCGACGCGCGGGGCCCAGCCGCCCTCACCGGCCCTCCGCCTCACGGTGCACACCTCCCGGCCGACCGTGAGAGCATCGCGACGACCGATGCCCCACCTCGCGTGTCGGACGACGTGATCCCGGTCGTCACCTGGGCCGGCATCGACGACGACGCGGTGGTCGTCAACGCGTACGTCCCCGTCCTCGAACAGGAAGGATCCTGCACGCTCGTCCTCACGCGCGGCGCGGACGTCGTCGAGGTCACCACTGCCGCCGAGCCCGACGCCGAGGTCATGTGGTGCGCGCCGCTCGAGATCCCGCTGACCGACCTGGCGAGCGGCGCCTGGGAGGCACAGACCCGGTACGAGGGATCCGGCTCGACAGGAATTTCCGCCGCGACCACCGTGAGCGTCCCATGACCCTGGACGCGCGGGAGTGCGCGCAGCACCCGAGGTCGCTGACCCGGTTCCTCGTCGCGAGCCTCGCAGCGATCGTCATCGTGCTCACCGGGGTGTCCGGGCCTCTTCCGCGCGCGGCGGCCGCGGACGCGGCGGACTTCGTCCCCGGCCTGCTCATTTCCGACGCTGTCTTCTACGACTACCAGAGCATGACGGAGGCAGAGATCCAGTCGTTCCTCGACGCCCGCGGCAGTGCCTGTGTCGCCGGGGAGATGCCCTGCCTCAAGGACTTCCGGGAGACCACCAGGACACGCCCGCTCGAGGTCGGCCTCTGCTGGCAGTACACCGGCGCCGGCAACGAGTCCGCTGCCCGGATCATCCACAAGGTCGCGACGGCGTGCGAGATCAACCCGCGCGTCCTGCTCGTCACGCTCGAGAAGGAGAACAGCCTCGTCGGGCGCACACGGCCCACCGTGAAGTCCTACCAGACGGCAATGGGGTTCGGCTGCCCGGACACCGCGCCGTGCAACTCCGAGTACTACGGCTTCTCGAACCAGGTGTACCGCGCCGCTCGGCAGTTCCTGGTATACCGGGCGAACGCCACCCGCTACGGCTACCAGGCCGGCCGGACGAACACGATCGGCTTCCATCCCGACGCGACCTGCGGCAGCTCGCAGGTCTACATCGAGAACCAGGCGACGGCGGCCCTGTACATCTACACGCCCTACCAACCGAACGCCGCCGCGCTCGCCAACCTCTACGGATCCGGCGACCGCTGCTCGACGTACGGGAACCGGAACTTCTGGCGGATCTTCAGCGACTGGTTCGGCGATCCCACCACCGGACGCGCGCTCGTCCGCACCGCGGCCGACGACCGCGTCTACCTGCTCGTCGGCCGAGAGCGGCACCACGTCGCTGACTCCTCGCTCTACCAGACCCTGCGGTCACGGCTCGGAGCCGTCGGGGTCGTCTCGCCCGCAGCCCTCCAGAAGTTCGTCGACGCCGGACCCATGAAACGGGTCGTCCGTGACCCCGCGGACGGGGCGCTCTACTGGCTCGCGAACGGGATGCGTCACCGATTCCCCTCGTGCTCGACCGTCACCGCCTGGACGGGCGCCTCCTGCGCGTCGTCGTACGTCGACCTCACGACCCGGCAGATCGGTGCCTTCCCGCAGGGCGCGACCCTCGGGACGACCGTCTCCGCCGACGAGCAGTCCTGGTCCATCTCGGGCGCGCGACGCCACGAGATCCTCGACGAGCGCTCGCGCACGGCGGCGGGCCTGCCCCCCGTCCAAGCGGCCGTCGCGGGCGCCGTCGTCGCACCCGTACCGGTCGGCGCCCCGGTCGTCCGCGACGCGGTCGTCGCGACCGACAGGGCGTCCGGAGCAGCGTGGCTGCTCGCCGACGGCAGCAAGACCGCGGTCCCGACCGGGCTGCTGGCGACCACGCCGATGCGTGACCTGGTCGCGGGCAGGCTTTCGACGGCCTCGCTGTCGCAGGTCCCTGGGAGTGCCACGATGTCCCCCGTCCTGGCAGGGCCGGGAGGTGCGGTGTACCTCCTCGGAACCAGAGCGGCCTGGCGTGTCCCGCCTTCGACGACGACGGGTCGGCCCAGGACCGTCGTCCCGCAGTCCGTCCTCGACGCCCTGCCACGGCAGACCTCCGTCCAGGACCGGACCGTCTTCCTGCAGGAGGACGGGCAGCCGACGATCTGGGCGGTGCAGGACGGCGGCCGACGTGCCGTCGCCCGGTGGGCAGACCTCGTCGCGGCCGCGGGGACGACGCCGGAGATCATCTCCGTACCGGGCACGACCCTGCGCGCGTTCCCGGACCTGGGGCCGACGCTCGCGGTCGGTTCACTCGTGAAGGACCCGACGTCGCCCCAGGTCTATGTCGTGGACGGCTTCTTCGCTCTCGTCCCGGTCGAGTCGTTCTCCGACACACGGTCGCTCGGGCTCGGTACCCGGGTCACCACCGTGCCGGCGAACACGCTCGGCTCCTACCGTGCGGCAACGGCTCCCCTCGCGCCCGTCGTCGACTGCCCGACCGTCCGAGGGCTCGGGATCTCGGGCGCGGTGATCCGTCGGCCGTCGTCCACGGTCGAGCCAGCGACGCTCCCGCGGACGGCGCTGACCTCCGGGGCCTGCGCCGCCCTGGCGTGGTCGCCGGCCGCGCCCGCCACCGGACGCGTGTTCGTCAAGGGCGGCGCGGCCACCGTCTACGTGCTCGACGACGCACATCGACGGGCGGTGGCCAGCTGGTCCGAGCTCATCGCCCTGAACGGCGGGCAGACACAACCTGCGATCGTCGTGCTGAACGACGCCGCCCTCGCACGGATCCCGCTCAGCCCGGTCGGCTGACCGACGACCCACCGGCCTCGACCGCGTCCACCGTCGGACCGCGTCGACGCCGCGTGACCGCCGACGTCACCCCCCACGCCGTCGCCCCGACGAGAGCGATCGCGAGTGCTGCCAAGCAGGCGTTCCAGGCGGGGGGCGTAAAGGTCACGCTGACCGTCTTGCCCTCCGATGCTGCGGGGACGTCGATCGTGAGGAGGTAGCCCCGCAACGACTCTCCCTGGGTGGCACCGACGACGTCGTAGCCCGGCCAGTCCAGCCGGGAGAGGACGACCTGGCCGCCGTCCGCCGGGACCTCGTCGACCTGGAAGCTGACACTTCGCGAGTCAGTCTCCACCGACGAGAGAACGATCCCCGGGTCGGACCACACGACGCCGCCCGCGCCCGCGACCGGCTCCTCGCGGACCCACACGGCACTGGTCTCGTCGCGCGTCACCTCGGTCCAGCCGACCGGCGGCGAGGCGTTCTCGTAAGGGTCGGCCTGTCCCTCCTTCGGTGCACCTGGACGCGCGAGGACCTGTACGGCGTTGACCGACAGGAGGTCGAGCACGGACCTCCCCGTGGTCGGGTCTTCCTCGAACAACGTGTCGAAGACCTCCCAGCACACCACGCCGTGCGCGTCCATGCACAGCTCCTCGCTGAACGCCCGGTGCGCGATCGGCGAGTAGACGTTCACGACGTTCGCGTCGTTGAGGTACCACGCGTTGGCGTACAGGGTGCTGCGCCACCACTCCCCGTCGAACGTCGGCTTCCCCACCACGAGGACGTCGCCGTCGACGCCGGGAAGCGCGTGCGTGTAGTCCGACCGCGACGCGGGGAGTCCGAAGTCGGGGAGCGGCGACCGGGGGAAGAAGAAGTGCTGGGCGGTCGTGACCAGGAGCGTCCCGAGGATCACCACGCCCACGAGCGACCACCCGCGGCCGTCACGGGCGAGCAGGCGCAGGACGAGGACGACACCGGCACCGGCGAGGACGGCGCCGAGCCCGATGACCTTCCACCAGCCCGGCGACTCGAACCAGGCGAACGCCGCGCCCACGGCGACGAGGACCAGGGCGCCGACCAGCCGGCCACGGCTCGGCTTGACCGACGCCCGGCTCAGGAGCACCCCGAGCAGCACGAGCAGGACGAGCGAGAGGTAGGGCAGCACGCGGCCGGGGAACCGCAGGGGGCCCATGTCGCTCGGCCCGAAGGCGAGAAACGCGGCCGTCGCGCCCACCGCCAGCAGGCCGGACAGCGACCTCCAGAGCGGCCGGGCACGGCTCGGGGAGACGAGGACGACCAGCGGGACCACCCACGCGACGTACATGAGCGGAGCCGACACGGGCACGGACCAGAACCCGGTCAGCCAGGGCTGCGCAAGCGGTGTGCCGGCGGTTGCCAGCCCGGAGAGGTCAGGCGACATGAAGTTCGTGTTGAAGACCGAGTCGTCCCCTCGCACCGTCACCGGCGCGGTCAGGACTCCCGGCAGGTAGACGGCCAGCGCGACCAGACCGAGCAAGGCTCCCACGCCCAGCACGCGGAGAACGTCGCGCCACCGTCGCGCCAGGACACCGTCGAGCAGCGTCGCCGCGATCACGACACAGAGCATCAGCGTGCCGTGGACGTACCCGACCGTGATGAGCACGTAGCCGAGGACGAAAGGGACGACGGGATTGCCGCGAGCGAGGAGCGTGCGCCGGAGACCCCACCACACCCACGGGAGGAGAGCCCACACGAAGAGAGCAGTGACCCACGACGCCGCGTCGATGTACAGGGTGAACCCTGTGAACGGAACGAGCACCGCGACGACCGCCGACCAGGGGCGCGACCCGCGGTAGGAGCGCACCAGGAGGTAGACGCCGCCGCTCGAGATCGCCAGAAAGGCGATCTTCACGACCGTGCTGACCAGAATCGCGTCGCCGACGCTCGCCGCGAACAGGCCGATCAGCCAGACCACGGGGTTGAACAGTCCCCACTGCCCCTCGGCGACGTAGTTCCCCGCCATCCACCGTGAGGGTTCGAAGAACGGAAGCTCACCCTGCAGCAGGTGGCCGCCGAGCTGGACCCAGATCGGGTAGGCGCCGGCCTGCGTGTCGTCCGCGAAGTAGAAGCGAGGCTCGAAGAGAAGTGGCACGAGAGCGAGGACCACGACCGTCGCGACGGCGGCGAACGCCCATCGAGAGTCCCGCCCCGCGGTCGACGGCTCGACAGAGACGTCGTCGGACGGGGCTCGCGCCACGTCGGACGTCGACACCGTGCTCATGCGGTCCCCCGCCCCCGTGCCACGATCACGCGTCCACGCCCCCGCTCTCGAGGCTCGTACCCCGCGCGAAGTGGGGTGCGAGCTTGTTGTCGACCATCGACAGCGCGGAGCCGATCGCCATGTGCATGTCGAGGTACTTGTACGTACCGAGGCGTCCGCCGAACAGCACGTCCTTCTCGCCCGCGGCGAGGTCGCGGTAGGCCAGGAGGCGCTGTCGGTCGGCCGCCGTGTTGACGGGGTAGTACGGTTCGTCGGACTTCTCCGCGAAGCGCGAGAACTCGCGCATGATGACGGTCTTGTCGGTCGGGTACTCCCGCTCGGGGTGGAAGTGACGGAACTCGTGGATCCGCGTGTAGGGGACGTCGGCGTCCGCGTAGTTCATGACCGACGTGCCCTGGAAGTCGCCGACCGGGAGCACCTCTTCCTCGAAGTCGAGCGTGCGCCACGAGAGGTCGCCCTCGGCGTAGTCGAAGTAGCGGTCCACCGGGCCCGTGTAGACGACGGGGACGTTGCCGACGACGTTGCGCTTGCTCACGGGCTGGGACTCGTCGAAGAAGTCCACGCCGAGCCGCACCTCGATGTTCTTGTGGTCGGCCATACGCTCGATCCACGCGGTGTACCCGTCGACGGGCAGGCCCTCGTGAGTGTCGTTGAAGTACCGGTTGTCATACGTGTAGCGCACGGGCAGGCGCGAGATGATCGACGCAGGAAGGTCCCGGGGGTCCGTCTGCCACTGCTTCGCGGTGTACTCACGGATGAACGCCTCGTACAGCGGGCGCCCGATGAGGGACACGCCCTGCTCGTCGAGGTTCTCCGGCTTCTTGCCTCCGAGCTCGGCGGAGAGCTCCTTGACCAGCGCGCGAGCCGCGTCAGGGCCGTGCGCCGACCGGAAGAACTGGTTGATCGTGCCGAGGTTGATCGGCATCGGGAAGACCTCGCCCCGGTGGGTGGTGTACACCCGATGGACATAGCTCGTGAACGCCGTGAACCTGTTGACGTACTCCCACACCCGCTCGTTGGAGGTGTGGAAGAGATGGGCGCCGTAGCGGTGCACCTCGATGCCGGTCGACTGCTCCGCCTCGCTGTAGGCGTTGCCGCCGATGTGGGAGCGGCGGTCGATCACGAGGACCTTCCGGCCGTGCTCCTCGGCGATCCGCTCAGCAACGGTCAGGCCGAAGAAGCCCGATCCCACGACGACAAGATCCGCGTCCACTCATACTCCTCGGTAGGGATGACAACCGGAACAGACTAGCCGCCCCGCCGAACCCCGGGCCGCCCAGTCGCACGCGGGTCCTGTTCGCCACGAAATGTTCACCTTCCGGCCGTCGGCCGTCGCGCTGGGACCAGAGTTCGCCAGACCCCGCTCAGCCGGAGCGCCGGAGCCGGATCCAGGTCTGGTAGAGCGAGCGGCGTAGCGTCTCAGGGACCAGACGGTAGCCGCCCCGGACCGCGACGTTGCGCGCCGCCTGGCCGAGCGTCGTGAACCCCTCCCGGCGGAGTCGTCGCTGAAGCTCGAGCTCGGAGCGCAGGAGCGTGCTCCCGCCACGACGGGCATAGGCACCGGCCCCTACCCGGTAGCGCACGAGCGGCTCAGGGACGTTCGCCATCCGTGCACCATGGGCGACGAGCCGTGCGAAGAGCCAGTAGTCCTCCATGAGCGGCAGGTCCTCATAGCCGCCGACGGCCGCCACCACCGAGCGGCGGTAGACGACCGTCGGGTGGTTGAAGGGGGAGGCGAACCGCGACGTCTCCGCGATCTCCCGCGCGCTGAGCGGAGGCACGCGCACGAGGCCCGGGGTCTCCCCGTCGAGGTCGCTCCCGAACTCTTCGATGGCGGACCCGACGACGTCCAGGCCGCCAACCACCAGGGGGACCTGCACGGCGAAGCGACGCGGGCGGCTGATGTCGTCCGCGTCCTGGCGCGCGACGATCTCGTGCGAGCAGGCAGCGAGACCTGCCTCGAGGGCGAGCGCGAGCCCGACGTTCTCCTCGAGGTCGACGCGGACCACCGGGACCACGCTCTGGGACGTGAGCTCCGCCAGAGCCTCCGCGAGCTCGGCACCGACCGGACCGTCCCGCACCACGACCACCTCGGCAGGACGAAGCTCCTGGTCGTCGACCACCGACCGAAACGCACGCCGGAGGTAGTCCGGCCGATCACCGCGATAGACGGGAAGAAGCACCGAGAAAGGCGAGGTCACGCCGTCGCCCGGCCTCGGGCGCGGTCAAGCCTCTCGACCGGACCACGGTCGGCGGTCGCACCGCGCAGGACGTCGGCGTTGGGGCGCGGCGAACGGAGCACGCCATCCCTCAGCCCTCGCGCGCCGCTGCGCACCAGGACGTGGCGGCGGCGCGACCGCCGAAGCGTGCGCGCCCAGCGCCTCACGGTCGCGCCACCGTAGAGCAGTCGCTCCCAGGGGTCGAGAGACGACGACCTGGTGAGCATCCAGACCTTGTTGCGCACCTCGTAGTAGAAGCGCTCACCGGGGTCTGCGTCCGTCGCGCCGAAGGTCTTCGTCCGGTGCTCGACAACGCTCCCGTGCACCGCGAGCCCGGTGCCTCGACGCAGCAGCCGCGCCGAGTACTCGAAGTCGTCGTTCCAGATGAAGTAGTCCGCGACGGGGAGCCCGTGGAAACGGACGGCCCGCGCGTCGACGAGCATCGACACGAACGAGGACGACCGCACGGGAGTGCTGCCTGCGGCGTGGGCGGCGGCGAGCTCGCTCGGTGTGGCGCCCGGACGGATGCGCGGCGTGTTCATCGGATGGTCCCGACCGTCGTGCCACACGACCCGGCTCCCGAGGAGGGCCACCGCGCCGACGTACTCGTCCCGTGCCTGGAGGAGAGCGGCCAGCGCGCTCGGAGTCGGGATCGTGTCGTCGTCCATCAGCCAGACGAGCTCGGCACCCAGGACGTCGATCGCGTGCGCGATCCCGATCGTGAACCCCCCTGCGCCTCCCGTGTTCTCGTCAAGGGCGACCACCGTCGCCTCGACCGGGTGCCTGGCAGCGACATCCTTCGAGCCGTCGTCGGACGCGTTGTCGACGACGACGACGGCGTCGGGTGCGCGATCCTGAGCAGCGAGCGCGTCGAGCGCCTCGACGAGCAGCTCGCGGCGGTTGTAGGCGACGACGACCGCGACGACGCGGGGGCGTGGAGTGGTGGACGTTCCGGGCACGCGGAGCAGGCTACCGCGTACCGTCGAACGAGCCGGTGCGCGACGAAGCGCGCAGGGCCGCGATCTCCTCGCGCAGGACCCGGACGATACGCTCCGCCGCCCCCGGCGCGCCGAACAGCACGTCGACGTTGCGCGCCTGGACCGGGCCGAGCTCGTCGCCGTCCGCGAGCACGTGCTGCACCGCTCGCCGGGCACCGGCGACATCGTCGACGACGTGGGTGCCTTCGACGACCTTCCGCCCGACCGCTGTGAACGGCCGGTGGCCGGACCGTTCGAGGAACACCACCGGCTTGGTGAGAACCTGGAACTCCACGAGCATGCTGAGCCCGTCGGTGATCATCACGTCGGCTGCTGCGAGCACCGGCGCGTACTGAGTCCCCAGCACGACCCGAGTGTTCTCCAGCGCGTCCCAGCGTTCCCGCCAGTCGGCCATCTGCGCCGACGTGAAGGGCGACGACGGCCGCTTCGTATAAGGCAGGAGCGCCGGGTGCGGCATCCAGACGATCTCGACGTCCCCTTCGCGGGCCCACTCGAGCATCTCCTCCGCCACCTCGGGAAAGAGGCCGAAGCGGGTCCATCCGCTCCCGATCGTGTGATGGGACGACCAGACGACCCGTGGCCGGGGCGTCCTCGCGGGCTGCTCCCTCCGGACGGGCCAGTCCGGCGCGGCCGCGCGGAGGACGTCCAGCTTGGGATGGCCGACGACCCGGAACTGGCGGCCTTCCAGCAGGCCCTCTCTGACGGCGGCACTCTGCGCCTCCTCGTTGGCGCAGAAGACGAGCCAGGCGGCACGGTGCAGCTCGGCGTCGACCGCCGTGTCCTTCGTCGTCCCGCGGGGACCCGGGACGTTCTGCACGAGGTTCATCGTCTCGTAGGGAACGAGGCACAGCCGCGCGAAGTCGAGGAACTCGACCGCGAGCAGGTCGTCGACGTCCCGGTCCCACTGAGACTGGCGGATGACGATGTCCGGTTCGAGCGCCTTCACGAAGCGGAGCACGTCGCTCACCCGATCGGTGTCGGCGCGCAGGTGGCGGACCCCCCGGGCGGTGAGTGCCTCGTGGACGACGTTCTCGTCGCTCAACGGGCCGACGCCGTCGAACCGTCGGGGAATCGACACCACGATCGGGTCGAAGTCCTCGGACTCCACCATGATCTTCACGACCTCGTCCAGGCTGTCCCACGCCTCTGCGTGGTGGACGAGAACCACGACGCGCGTGACATGACGCGCGAAGGCACCTCGGCGAAGAGCGAGGTTGACCGTGTCGTGCAACGCCGAGAGGGAGCGTGCCCCCTCGACGGCCCACGTGGCCTGGGCCCGTTCGAGCTCACCGATCCGAGCCCCCAGCGTGGCGTTCTCCTCGCGGAGCGCCCTCGTCTCTCGTACCAGGTCGTCGAGAGCGTCGTGGGCACGCCGGGCCGTCTCGTCGATCCGCAGGACGTCATCGCCAGTCCTCTGAGTCCGCTCGTCGACGGCGACGATGCGACGGGCAAGAGATCTGAGCGTGGAGAGCGACCGGCGGACCGTAAGCACACACACCTCGCGTTCGGGGCGACGAGCCGGGAAGCATCCATGCTCCCCTTCGAGCGTAGGCTAGTGCACTCGTGGGCAGCTGCCGGCGAGGGCGTCTGTCTCGTTCTTCCGAGACGCCCTCCTAGGTCCCCGACACAACTCCTCCACGTCGTGGCCGCTCACCGGTCGCCGCGAGACCGCAGGCCGCGCCTATGCTCGTTCCCCGTGAGCTCTCGTACCCGCACCCAGACCCGCGATGCGGCGGCCGACCAGCCGTCGCGCGGTCCGGCGCACGCGCGGGCCATGAGGGCTCACGGGACGGCCCGCGCCGTCGGGCTCGTCGCCACGGCGGTGCTCGCGTTCGGCGCGGTCGGCGGCGCCGCCGCGGTGTCGAGAATCCAGGGGAACATCGCGCCGTCGGACGGGCTCGAGCTCCTGACGGACCGACCTGAGCAGCCCACCCCGGACCCGAGCGACCCCAACGCCGGGAAGCCCCTCAACATCCTCGTGATGGGCTCCGACGAGCGCGGCGGCGAGAACGGCCACGAGGTCGCGGGCGTCGAGGGGATGCGCTCGGACACCACGATCCTCGTGCACGTCTCCGCCGACCGGACGCGCGTGGAGATGATCTCGATCCCCCGTGACTCGCGCGTCGACGTCCCGGCCTGCCACACGACGAACGGCAAGACGACCGCGCCGGCCAACACGCGCTTCAACGCCGCGTTCGCGAACGGCGCGACCGTCGGCGGTGACGTCGACTCGGCCGCGGCGTGCACGACCCAGACCGTCGAGAGCCTGACCGACGTGTTCGTCGACGGCTTCGTCGTCGTCGACTTCGCCGGATTCCAGAACATGGTCACGGCGATCGGCGGCGTCCCCATCTGCATCCCCGAGCCGATCGACTCGCCCAAGGCGGACCTTCGGCTGGACGCGGGGATGCAGACGCTCGACGGTGCCCAGGCGCTCGGGTTCGCGCGGGCGCGCTACGGCGTGGGCGACGGCTCGGACCTCAGCCGTATCGGCCGCCAGCAGCAGCTCCTCGCCGCGACGGTGAACCAGGTGCTCTCGAAGAACGTGCTCGCGGACCTCGGCCAGATCTACGGGTTCGTCGACGCGGGCACCAAGTCTCTGACCATGAGTGCCAACCTGTCGTCGCTCCCGAGCCTCGCCGGGCTCGCCTTCAGCCTCAAGGGCGCGACGAGTGGCAACATCACCTTCATGACCGTCCCGAACACGGCAGACCCGAAGAATCCCGACGCGACGGTCGTCTGGACCCCGGAGGCCGACGAGCTGTGGGCGAAGGTGCGGGCCGACGAGCCCGTCGTCGCCCCGTCGCCGGAAGGGCCCGCGGTCGGCTCCGACGCCGCCACGGACGACACCGCTCCGTCGTCGGGTACCGAGGAGACCCCCGTGGGGACCGGAGAGGCCGCGCCGGAACCGGCTCCGGTGCAGACGAAGGAAGCCGGCAAGGAGGCGTTCTCCGCCGCCGACGAGACCGCGCAGTGCGGGTGACGCCATGACAGACCCCTCGCGCGACCCCCGGTCGCTCCCCCCGAGCTTCACGCCCCAGGGCGGCCGCGCCCCGCGTCCGTCGTCCGTCGACGACGCGATCGCCGTGGGCAACAGCGGGCGCGCCCCGGCGCGCCCCCGCCCCGCCGTGCCCGACGACGCCGTGCGCCTCGAGCCCCGCATCAAGCGCCAGTCGTCGCGCGAGATCCCCGTGACCCCCGCACGCAAGGGCACGCCGCCGCCGGCGCCGCCCGCGCGCGGCGCACGCGCGCGGACGAGCTCCGCGGCGTCCGCGCTCCCGCCGTCGGTCGCGCCGTCGCGCCAGCCCCGCCAGGCGACGGCGGCACCTCCGCGCGTCTCGTCGTCGCCCCACGCGGGTGCGCAGGCCGTGCCCACGACGACGCGGAGCCGTCCGGGCGCGGCGCCGCGGCCGAGCACCGGCCGACCCGGTGGCGGGGGTGGGCGACCGCCGTCGGGCACGGGGACCCCTCGAACCGGCGGGGGCGGGTTCCGCGTCCGCAAGGGCCGCGTCGTCGGGCTCGTCGCGTGCGTCGTGATCGTCGCGCTCCTCGCCTGGCCGGTCGGCCTGCTCATCTGGGCGAACGGCAAGATCCAGCACGTCGAGGCCCTCTCCGGTGCGCCCGGCACGCCCGGGAACACCTATCTCCTCGCGGGCTCCGACGCGCGCGGCGAGGGCATCAGCGAGGACGGCACCGAGGGCGCGCGCACGGACACGATCATGGTCCTGCACGCCCCGCCGAGCGGCCCGGTCGCGCTCATCAGCCTGCCGCGCGACACCTACGCGGAGATCCCGGGCAACGGCGCGAGCAAGCTCAACTCGGCGTACTCGTGGGGTGGCCCTCCGCTGCTCGTGCAGACGGTCGAGCAGCTCACCGGCCTCACGGTCGACCACTACGTCGAGGTCGGGTTCGGCGGGGTCGAGGGCATCGTCGACGCCGTCGGCGGCGTCGAGCTGTGCCTCGACTACGACGTGAACGACGAACGCAGCGAACTCGTGTGGACCGCCGGGTGCCACGTCGCCGACGGCCACACCGCGCTCGCGTTCTCGCGGATGCGCTACTCCGACCCGAAGGGCGACATCGGCCGCGCCGAGCGCCAGCGCCAGGTCGTCGGCGCCATCAGCTCGAAGGCGGCGAACCCGAGCATCCTGTTCCGCCCCGGCGACCAGGTCTCGCTGCTGGACTCCGGCCTCGGGTCGCTCACCGTCGACGAGAGCACGGGCATCGTCGACCTCGGCAAGCTCGCCCTCGCGTTCCGCAAGGCCAACGGCCCCGACGGCATCACGGGCACGCCGCCGATCTCGAACCCCGACTACCGCCCGGGCGGGAACGTCGGGTCCACCGTGCAGCTGAACCCCGAGACCGTGGGGCAGTTCTGGATCGACATCCGTGACGGCAACCTCGCCCCCGGCCAGGTGGGTGGGCTACCGCAGTAGAGGCTGCGGGTCTCACCACCAGCCGAGCGCGGGACCGAGCCGTTCGCGGAGCACCGGGACCATGGACGCCGTGTACGTCGCGGTGAGGTGGTGCTCGTCGCGATAGACGAGACGGCCGCCCTGCACGAACGGGCACACGTCATCGGGGCAGATGACGTCGTCCACGTCGACGAACCGCACCGCGTCGGCCGGCTCCAGAGCGAGCGTCGTCGTCGGATCCTGGTCGTCCAGCACCGAGCTCCTCGGGACGGCGCAGACCGTCGGGTCCGCCCCGTGCTCCGCGACGCACGCGACCGCGTTCACCGGCAACCACGGGTTGTCCCGGAGAGCGACCACCCCGATCCCCCGTGCTCCGAGGCGTTCCCACGCCCGGACGTACGCCCCTGGGACCGCCTCGTGCTGCCCCGCAGCCGCCGGTGCCGGCCTCGTGGACGTGGTGAAGACGACGTCGGGGTGCCGCCGCTCCAGCTCGACGAGCGCGTTCTGCGACCAGGCGAGGCACGTCGGGTCGCCGGCGAGGATCTCCTCCATCCCGTCAGCGCCGTCGATGAGCGAGCATCCCCAGCGGATCATGGTGTCGACACGGAATCCCTCGAGCTCTCCGACGTGGGCGAGAGCGTCGATCCACTGTTCCGCGTGGGAACCGCCCACGACGGCGACGACGCGCTGCGCGTCGAGGTCGCCGTAGGAGCAGACCGTCACCGTCGTCTCGCCCGCCTGGACACCGCATCCGTCGAACACGGCGCGCACCTTGTCCTCGCTGGCCGACAACGGGTCGGGCACGGGCCGGAGCCCGGGGGCCGTCGAGAAGACGAGCGGCTCCGCGACGGCCATCGCCCCGGGGTGGGTCGTCAGGTCCTGCCCGGCGGTGTCGACCGAGGCGCGGACGCTGCGCACGTGCGCGCCCCAGACGAGCGGTGCGGCCACGACGGCGACGCCGAGGACGACCACCACGGCGGCCGTCCCGCGGCCGCGCCACCGCTGCTGCGCGGGACGCGCGGAACGAGGCGGCGTCGACGACTCAGCACGCACCGCCCGGAGCGGATCCTCCACGGCGTGCTTGGTCACCACGGCGAGGAGCGCCGACAGGACGAGGACCCCGGTCCCGGCGAGCCAGCCGACCGGGCGCTCGCGCACGACCACCGCGAAGACCAGGACGGGCCAGTGCCACAGGTAGAACGCGTACGCGTACCCGCCTGCCCGTGCCAGCGGGCGCCACGCGAGCAGCCGGGTCGCGCTGCCGCGTGGCATCGGACCGGCACCCGCGGGCACAGCACCCGCGACGACGACCAGTGCCGCTCCCACCACCGGAACCAGGGTCGCCGGCCCCGGAAAGGCCGTCGCGCCGTCGACCACCGCGCCCGTGACGAGCACGAGGACGAACCCGACCCAGCCCGCCGCGACGGCGATCGAGCGGCGAGGACGCACGCGCAGGGCGAGGATCGCGAGCAACGTCCCGGCGAGGTACTCCCAGGCACGGGCCGCCGTGTCGTAGTACGCGAAGCCCTGGTCGACCCGTGCCGAGAACGCCGCATACAGGAACGACGCGCCGGCGAGGGCTGCGACGACCCCGTGCAGGACCGTCGACCGACGCTCCACCCCCGCGCGGCCGGCGAGCCACCAGGCCACGAGGAGCAGGAGAGGGACGAGGACGAAGACCTGCCCCTGGACGGACATCGACCAGACGTGCTGGAGCGGGCTCCGGCCCACGTCCGCGGCACCGTAGTCGCCGTCGGCGAGCGCGAGCCGCCAGTTCTCGACGTGGAGCAGCGCGGCGAGCGTGTCGGTCGACACGTCCGCCCAGCGCGTCTGCGGCAGCCACCAGGTCGTCGCGGCGATCACGGCCGCGAGCACCAGCACGAGCGCAGGCAGCAGCCGGCGGGCGAGGCGTGGGAGATAGGTCCGCAGGTCGACCGGCGTCCCCCGGGCGAACGTCCGCAGCAGGCCGCCGCCGACGAAGAACCCGGAGAGCAGGAGGAAGACGTCGACACCGCCCGAGACCCGGTGGACCCAGACGTGGTAGACCGCGACCAGAGCGACGGCGACCGCACGGAGCCCGTCGAGGTCGGCCCGGTACGGTGTGCGGCCCGTGCTCGTCGGGTGCTCCCGGACGTGCCGCGGACGAACCGGATGGGCTCCGGCCGCCGGTCCGTCGTTCCTGACCTCCGGGTACGTGTCGGTGATCGCCACGGCGCCTCCGCTGACCGCTCCGCCGCGCGACGGGCGCTCGTCGACGAGGCGGTGCCCGGTCAGCAGACGCCGCCCGACGGGCGGGACCAGCCGTCCAGCCGGTCTCGTGCACGCTAGGGGTGGTCGGTGGCGCCGGGCTGTCGTGACGGTGAACGACGCCGGACGATCGGGTTGCTAGCCGCCGAAGCCCGTACGCTGCTCCCCGGACCTCGACGCGCGCAGGCGCGCACCCTTCGCGCGCGCCTGGTCGCCCAGGTCCGCCTGGAAGGCGACCATCTTCTCCCGCAGCCGCGCGGCGTCGTCGTCGGTGCCGGCCGCGAGAATGCGCGCGGCGAGCAGGCCCGCGTTGCGCGCCCCGCCGACGGAGACCGTCGCGACGGGGACGCCCGCGGGCATCTGCACGATCGACAGGAGCGAGTCCATGCCGTCGAGGTGGCGCAGCGGCACGGGGACGCCGATCACCGGCAGCGGCGTCACGGCGGCGAGCATGCCCGGCAGGTGCGCCGCTCCCCCGGCGCCCGCGACGATCACGCGCAGGCCGCGCTCGGCGGCGCCGCGCCCGTAGTCGATCATCTCGACGGGCATGCGGTGCGCCGAGACGACGTCGACCTCGACGGGCACGCCGAACTCGGCGAGCGCGTCGGCCGCGGCCTCCATGACGGGCCAGTCGGAGTCCGACCCCATGACGATGCCGACGACGGGGTTCTCGCTCATGCTCGCTCCTCGTTCGGGGTGCCCTCGGGGCCCTCGCCCCGCAGGATCGCGGCTGCGGCCAGGGCCCGACGCCGGGCCTCGCCCAGGTCGTCGCCGCTCACGTTCACGTGGCCCAGCTTGCGCCCGGGGCGCACGCCCTTGCCGTACAGGTTGACCTTCGCGTCGGGGAAGGCGGCGAGGACGTCGGGCAGCGCGTCGGTCAGCTCGCCGAGCGTCGAGCCGAGCACGTTCGCCATGACGGTCCAGCGGGCGGTGGCCGTCGTGTCGCCGAGGGGCAGGTCGAGCACGGCCCGCAGGTGCTGCTCGAACTGGCTGGTCACCGCGCCGTCGATGGTCCAGTGCCCGGAGTTGTGCGGGCGCATCGCGAGCTCGTTGACCAGCACGCGCGGCCCGTCGTCGCCCGGGACCTCGAACATCTCGACCGCGAGCACCCCCGTGACGCCGAGGCCCTCGGCGATCCGGACCGCCGCGTCGCGGGCACGCTCCGCCTCGGCCTCCGTGAGACCGGGCGCGGGCGCGATCACCTCGGCGCACACGCCGTCCCGCTGGATCGACTCGACCACGGGCCAGGTCCGCACCTCGCCCCGACCGTCGATCCCTCCGGACGGACGGCGCGCCACGAGGACGGCCAGCTCGCGCGTGAAGGGCACCTTCTCCTCGACGAGGAGCTCGGGGCCGCCCGTGGCGGCCGCCTCGATCCACTCCGCGACCTGCTCGGCGCCGCCCTCGGCGACCGACACGACGCGCACGCCCTTGCCGTCGTACCCGCCGCGCGCCGTCTTCACCACGGCCTCGCCCCCGACCTCGGCGAGGAAGTCCGCGAGAGCGGTGCGGGCGGCGTCGGGCGCGGTGGGGAGCGCGGCCCAGCGCGGGCACGGCACGCCGAGCTCGGTGAGCCGGCGCCGCATGACGATCTTGTCCTGCGCGTGCACGAGCGCGTCGGGTCCGGGACGCACGGGCGTGCCGTGCTCGAGGAGGTCGGTGAGCAGCGCGTTCGGGACGTGCTCGTGCTCGAAGGTCAGCACGTCCGCCGGGGCGGCACCCGCGGGGGCGATGAGCGAGCGGATCGCGGCCTCGTCGGACGCGGCGCCCACGGGCGCGTCGACCACCACCTGGGCCGCGGACGTGTCCGGGGCCTCGACGAGCACGCGCAGGTGCACGCCGAGCTCTCCGGCCGCGGGGGCCATCATGCGCGCGAGCTGTCCTCCGCCGACCACGGCGATCACTGGGGCTGCCACGTGCACCCACCCTAGTGCCTGGGCGGCGCGGGACCGCGCGTCGCCCGGACTCCGGACCGTCGGCTCCTCGGCCCCGCGACCCGGTGGCCGCCCCCGGCACCCGGGCGACGCTCAGGAGCGGCCGGTAGCCTCGGAGGGTGACGAGCGACCTGGACCGGCGAGCCGAGGCGAACGCGGCGGCCCTGCCGCGGCGCGAGCGCGTCCTCGCCCGGGTGCGGGAGCTCGCGAAGTTCGGGTCGGTCGGGGCGGTCGCCTACGTCGTCGACCTGGGCCTGTTCAACCTGCTCAGCTTCGGACCGGGCGAGGTCCTCGGCCACAAGCCGCTCACCGCCAAGATCGTGTCCGTCACGGTCGCGACGCTCGTCGCGTGGGTCGGCAACCGCTACTGGACGTTCTCCGCACGCCGCACCCAGGCGCGCGGCCGCGAGCTCGCGGCCTTCGTCGTCGTCAACGTGGGCGGGATGCTCATCGCGGTCGGCTGCCTCGCGATCTCCACGTACGCGCTGGGCCTCACGTCCCCGCTCGCCAAGAACGTCTCCGCGAACGTCGTCGGGCTCGCGCTCGGCACGGCGTTCCGCTACGTCGCCTACCGACGCCTCGTGTTCACGGGCGACCGGGCGCGGGACGACGTCGCCGGCCGGGAGACCGCGACTCCCTGACGCCCCCACCGGGACCCGGTCGCGTCAGCCGCGGCGCCGGCGACGACGCCCGTGCGCGGAGACCGCGACCCCCGTCGGCAGGACGACCCGCGGGTCGAGGCGCCGCGGCACCCCCGCGAGGAAGAGCGCGAACACCGCGGGCCGACGCTGCGCGAGCTCGAGCCGACCGCCGTCGGACGCCGCGAGGTCGCGCGCGAGCGCGAGACCCAGGCCCGTGCCGGCGCCGGAGGTCACCTCGCGCTCGAAGATCCGGGGGGCGAGGTCGTCGGGGACGCCGGCGCCCTCGTCCGACACCTCCGTGACGATCGCACCGCTCGTGCCGGACGGGCGCGCGCGGACCGTCGTCGTCCCGCCGCCGTGCTTGAGCGAGTTCTCGATGAGCGTCGCCAGGACCTGCGCGAGCGCCCCGGGCGTCGCGAGCACCTGGTACTCCGCGGGGACGTCGACGACGAGCTCACGGCCCGCCTTCGCGAACGTCGGGACCCACTCCTCCTCCTGCTGGTGCACGACGTCGAGCAGGCTGACGGCCTCCGTCGTCCCGCCCTGCGCGCGCCGCGACGAGGCGAGGAGGTCGTCGACGACGCCGACCAGTCGCTCGACCTGCTCGAGCGAGATCCGGGCCTCCTCCTGGACGGCCGGGTCGTCCGAGGCCATCGAGATCTCCTCCAGCCGCATGCTGAGCGCCGTGAGCGGCGTGCGGAGCTGGTGCGACGCGTCGGCGGCGAACTGGCGCTCCGCCGCGAGCCGACCCGCGAGCCGGTCGGAGCTGCGCGCGAGCTCGGCGGCCACGAGGTCGATCTCCTCGACCCCCGACGGCTCGAGCCGCGGGCGCACCTGTCCCGACCCGAGCTGCTCGGCGGACGCCGCGAGGTAGACCAGCGGCGCCGAGATGCGGTTCGCCTGCCACACCGCCATCCCGATGCCCGCGGCGAACGCGACGATGGCCGCGGCGACGACGAGCAGCACGACCTGCGCCGCCTGGAGGTACGCGTCCCAGTAGGAGACGGTGAGCGTGACGAGCGCACCCGACTCGGAGTGCAGCGGCTGCTCGATCCCCCGCCCGGTGATCTCCTCGCCCGCCGTGAGCACCGTCCCGTCGGGCAGGGTGACGTAGACCTGCGCCGGAGGGTCGCTCGCGCGGGGCTGGACCGCGTCCGTGATGACGTAGTCGGGGATCTCGTCGCCCGCGGCGAGGCGGGCGTCGATCGAGCGCGAGAGGCGCTCGACGCGCGACGTGACGTCGTCGACCTCCCCCTGCAGCACGAACCGCGCGCCGTAGAACGCGAGCGGGAACCCGAGGAGGATGACGGCGACGGCCACGGCCGCCACCGTCGCCTGCAGCATCCGACGCCGCACGCTGCTCCTCGCTCCCCGTGTCCCTCGTCCCCGGTCGGGGTCGGTCAGCTCTCGCCGGTCTCGAAGCGGAAGCCGAGACCGCGGACGGTCGAGATGTAGCGCGGCGCGTTCGCGTCGTCGCCGAGCTTGCGGCGCAGCCACGACACGTGCATGTCGAGCGTCTTGGTCGAGCCGACCGGCTCGGAGCCCCACACGTCGCGCATGAGGGCGTCGCGCACGACGACCGAGCCCGCGCTGGCGACGAGCACGCGCAGCAGCTCGAACTCCTTGGTGGTCAGGTGCAGCTCGCGCTCGCCCTGGAACGCGCGGTGCGCGGAGACGTCGATGCGCACGTCCTGCGCGGCGAGCTCCTCCTCGTCCACCTGCTCACCGTGCGAGCGGCGCAGGAGCGCCCGCACCCGGGCGAGCAGCTCGGCGAGCCGGAACGGCTTCGTGACGTAGTCGTCGGCACCGGCGTCCAGGCCGACGACGAGGTCCACCTCGTCGGCCCGGGCGGTGAGCACGAGCACCGGGGTGGTGAGACCCTTGTGCCGGATCTCGCGCGCGACGTCGAGGCCGTCCATGTCCGGAAGGCCCAGATCGAGCACCACGATGTCCGCACCGCTCGCGGAGTCGATCGCTCCTTGACCAGTTCCTTGGACGACGACGTTGTAACCCTCACGTGTCAGTGCGCGCGCCAAAGGTTCGGCAATCGCCGGGTCGTCCTCCGCTAGCAGTACGTGGGTCATTCGCTCATGCTAGGGCATCAGTACGACTTCGGTCCCATCGTGTCTCGTGAACTCTGCGACCCTGGTCGGACGCCCCGCCGCCGCCCTCTGCCTAGGCTTGACGCATGGGATGGTACGAGCGGCTCGGGCAGTGGTCCGACGAGCACCGGTTCGGTGTGGACCTCACCGTCACGCTCGTCCTCGCCGTCGTGTTCGTGCCCGCGTCCGCGGCGTTCTCCTCGGCCGGCGCGAGCGGCGTCGGCACGAGCGGCGGCTGGGCCGCGTTCTGGGCGGCCCTCCTGCTCGCCCCGCTGCCCTGGCGCCGGTCCAACCCGCTCGCGTCGTCGATCACCGTGTACTCCGTCGCGCTGGTGCACCTGCTGGCCGGCTACTTCCTGATCTTCCCCGCCGACTTCGCGGTGCTGGTCGCGCTCTACTCGGTCACGGTCTACGGGCCCCGCTGGGCGCACCGGACGGCCATCGTGTCCTCGCTCGTGGGCGCGGTCGTCCTCGGGGTGGCGCTCGGCCTGATGTCCGGTCGCCTCACCGACCTCGCGACGATGGTCTTCTTCACGTCCGCGTTCGGGGGCATGACGTTCCTCGCGGTGTGGGCGTTCGGCCTCGTGCGCCGTTCCCGGCGCGAGACGATCGCCGCGCTCGTCGACCGCGCGGAACGCCTCGAGGTCGAGCGCGACCAGCAGGCGCAGATCGCGACCGCCGCCGAGCGCGCCCGCATCGCGCGCGAGATGCACGACATCGTCGCCCACTCCCTCTCCGTCATCATCGCCCAGGCCGACGGCGGCCGGTACGCCGCCGCCCACGACCCCGACGCCGCGACGCGCGCGCTCGCGACCGTGTCCGAGACGGGCCGCACGGCCCTGGCGGACATGCGCCGGCTCCTCGGCGTCCTCCGGACGGAGCAGCCGCGCGTCGCCGCGCCGCCGGGAGCCGCCGTCGGGCCCGGGGGCACCCTCGCGCTGCCGGGACGGGGGCCGGCGGGCGCGCCGCCCGCCGGCTCGCCGTACGGGCCCGCCGCACCCGGCCACCCGGCGCCCGCGAGCGGCGCGACGGCGGCGCTCGAGCGCGCCCCGCAGCCGGACACCGCCGACCTCGAGACGCTCGTCGCACAGGTGCGCGACAGCGGCATGCGCGTGTCCTTCGTCCGCGTCGGCCAGGCGCGACCGCTGCCCCCCGGGGCAGGGCTCACGGTCTACCGCGTGTGCCAGGAGGCCCTGACCAACGTGCTCAAGCACGCCGGCCCGGACCCGGAGGTCACCGTCGTCGTGCGCTGGGGCGCCACCACGCTCGACCTCGAGGTCGAGGACGACGGGCGCGGCGCCTCGGCCGCCGCCGCGGCGCACCAGGAGGCCCGGCCCGGCGGTTACGGCGTGCTGGGCATGCGCGAGCGGGCCGCGCTCTTCGGCGGGTCCGTGCAGGTGGGCCCGCGTCCCGGCGGCGGGTTCCGCGTGCACCTGCGCATCCCCGTGCCCGCCCTGCCCGGCGCGGCCCCCGGACCGGCCGCCCTCCCCCGACCCCCGGGTCGGGTCGTCCCCGCACCCGCGCCCGCGGCGTCGGGCAGGATGGCCCCGGGCCACCCGGCCGCCGCGACGGCCCCGCCGCCGCCGGCCGTCGACGCGGAGCCCCCGCACCCGGCCCTCGACCGACCGACCGACAGGACGCCATGACCGACGCCCTCCCCGACCCCGGCGGCGCGTACGCCGCCGACCCGCTCGCGCCGGTCGAGCCCGTGCGCATCGCGCTCGTCGACGACCAGCAGCTCGTGCGCGCGGGCTTCCGCATGGTGATCGACTCGCAGCCCGACCTCACGGTCGCGGTCGAGGCGGGCGACGGCCTGCAGGCGCTGCGCCTCCTCGCGGACCACCCGGTCGACGTCGTGCTCATGGACGTCCGCATGCCGCACCTGGACGGGCTCCAGACGACGGCCCGGCTCACCGCCGCCGCGGCCGACGGCGGGCACGCGCCCAAGGTGATCGTGCTCACGACGTTCGACCTCGACGAGTACGTGCTCGAGGCGATCCGCTCCGGCGCGAGCGGGTTCCTGCTCAAGGACGCGCCGCCCGAGGAGATGCTCGCGGCGATCCGCACGGTGCACCGCGGCGACGCCGTGATCGCCCCGTCGTCCACCCGGCGCCTGCTCGAGCACCTGGTGACGGCGCTGCCCGCCGAGCAGGCCGACGACTCCCCCGCGCACGCCGCCGTCGAGGGTCTCACCGAGCGCGAGCGCGAGGTGCTCGTCCTCATGGCGCGCGGCCGGTCCAACACGGAGATCGCGAGCGACCTGTTCGTCGCCGAGGCGACGGTCAAGACCCACGTCGGCCGCATCCTCGCCAAGCTCGGCGCGCGCGACCGCGTCCAGGCCGTCGTCACGGCCTACGAGACGGGCCTGGTCCGCCCGGGCTCCTGACTCCCGACCGTCCCGACGGCGCCCCACCGGTCCCCGGACCCGTGGGGCGCCGTCGTGTCAGCCCTCGGCCCGGGTCGGGTACGACCACGGGATGACCCTGCTCGCGTGCAGGACCCGACCCTCGCCGGACGCGGCGGGGCGGGCCGGGTCCGTAGCGTCGTCCACGATCCCCGGCGCACGCCTCCGACCACCGGACCGGCGTGCCGCACGACGGCCCGACGACGAACTCGACGCACTCAGGAGATGACGTGGACACGACCGTGTACCGACCCGCCGACCCCGCCCCTGCCGGCCCGCCCGCGGTGCGGGCCCGCTCGCTGCGCAAGACCTACGGCACGGGCGAGGCAGCGGTGCACGCGCTCGACGGCGTGGACGTGGACTTCGAGCGCGGCCACTTCACGGCCATCATGGGGCCGTCGGGCTCGGGCAAGTCGACGCTCATGCACCTGCTCGCAGGGCTGGACACCGCGACGAGCGGCCACGCCTTCATCGGCGACACCGAGGTCACGGGCCTGAACGACAACGCGCTCACGCAGCTGCGCCGCGACCGGGTCGGCTTCGTCTTCCAGTCGTTCAACCTGCTCCCCATGTTCACGGCGGAGCAGAACATCACGCTGCCCGTCGAGCTCGCGGGCGGCAAGGTCGACCGGCCGTGGTTCGACACGCTCGTGCGCACGCTCGGGCTCGAGGCACGCCTGAGCCACCGCCCGAGCGAGCTCTCCGGCGGCCAGCAGCAGCGCGTCGCCATCGCGCGCGCCCTCATCGCCGGTCCGGAGGTCGTCTTCGCGGACGAGCCGACGGGCAACCTCGACTCGCGCTCGGGCGCGGAGGTGCTCAGCTTCCTGCGCCGGTCGGTCCGCGAGCTCGGCCGCACGATCATCATGGTCACGCACGACCCGACGGCCGCCGCGTACGCGGACCGCGTCGTGCTCATCGCCGACGGGCGGATCGCGGGCGACATCAGCGACCCGACGCCCGAGTCGGTGCTCGCCGGGCTCGACGCCCTGCGCACGCTCGAGGCGCCGGGCGCCGACGGCTCCGCCCCCGCGTCGCAGGCGGTGCGCGCCTGATGCTCCGCCTCACCCTGGCGCAGATGCGCCGCAGCATCGGCCGCCTCGTCGCGGCCGGCGTCGCGATCGTCATCGGGACGGCGTTCGTCACGGCGACCCTGATCGCGGGCAACGTCATCACCCAGACCACGAACGACTCGATCGCCGCGCAGTTCGCCGACGCGGACCTCGTCGTGTCCGCGCCGAGCGACCTCACGGCGTCCGACGTCGACGCCCTGCGTTCCGTGAGCGGCGTCGACGCGGTCGACGCGGTCCAGTTCACCTACCTCGACCTGTCGCACGGCTCGAAGCGCGTGTTCCAGCTCGGCGTCCCCGCGCCCTCCGACCCGCGCTTCGAGGCGCTCGAGGTCGTCGAGGGCTCCATGCCCACCGCCTCGGGACAGGTCTCGCTGCCCACGGCCGTGGCCGAGCGCCTCGGCGTCGGGATCGGCGACGCCGTCACGAGCTCGCGCAACGTGTGGGACGCCTCCGCCCCCGACGGCGGCGCGTACGAGGAGGTCCGCGACGAGCTGACCGTCGTCGGCACGACCGACGACCCGTACGGCGCGTACGCCCAGATGGGCGGGGCCGTCGTCGTGACGGCGGAGGACGTCGCCGCGTGGGAGGCCGCGCAGGCGAGCCCCGACGACCCGGAGCGCCTGTACTCGGCGGCGATGGTCGGGCTCGCGCCCGGCACGGACCTCGAGACCGCGCGCACCGCGCTCGTCGCGGCGTCGCCCGACGATGCCCAGGCCGTGACGCCCGACGAGCACGCCCAGGCGCAGACCCGCAAGATGACGGGTGACCAGGACGTCTTCACGTACGTCATCCTCGGCTTCGCCGCCGTGGCCCTGCTCGTCGCCGCGCTCGTCATCGCCAACACGTTCCAGGTGCTCGTCGCGCAGCGCACGCGCACGCTGGCCCTCCTGCGCGCCGTCGGCGCGAACCGGTCGCAGCTCGCCCGGTCGGTCCTGACGGAGGCGACGATCCTCGGCGTCCTCGCGTCGGTCGGCGGCATCCTGCTGGGTGGCCTGCTCACGCAGGTCGCGCTCCTCGTGGCCCGTGGCGCCGACCTCGGCGTGCCGATCCCGGCGACCATCACGGTGACGCCCGCGGTCGTCCTCGTCCCGCTGCTCGTCGGGACCCTCGTCACGGTCGTCGCGTCGTTCGCCCCGGCGCGCGCCGCCACGCGCGTCGCGCCGCTCGAGGCGCTGCGCCCCTCGGACGCGCCGAACCTCGCGCGCGGTGGTGGGCGCGCGCGCCTCGTCGTCGCGACCCTGCTCACCCTCGGGGGGCTCGCCGTCCTCGGCGGCGGCATCTGGCTGGGCAGCACCGGCAGCCCCGAGATCGGCCTCCTCGCGGGGGTCGCGGGCGGCGCCCTGTCGTTCGTCGGCGTCCTCGTCGGCGCCGTGTACTGGCTGCCCGGGGTCGTGTCGTTCGTGGGCCGGCTGCTGGCCGGCACGGGATCGACGGCGCGGCTCGCCACCGCGAACACGCTGCGCAACCCGCGCCGCACCACGGCGACCAGCACCGCGCTGCTCATCGGCGTCACGCTCGTCGCGATGATGTCGACCGGCGCCGCGAGCGCCCGGACGTCCCTCGACGCCGCGCTCGACGACCAGTACCCGGTCGACGTCCTCGTCGCGACGGACGCCTACGGGTCGACCGAGGACGCCGTGCCGAGCGACGTGGTGCGCGCGGTCTCGGGGACCGAGGGCGTCTCGCGCGTCGTCGAGCTCTCCGGGGTCACGGTCACGCTGCTCGACGGCGCCGAGATCACGATGCACGGGGTCGACCCGGACCAGGCCCGCGCGGTCGTGCGCTCGCCCGACGTGCTCGCCGCGTTCGCCCCGGGCACGGTCATGGTCCCCGAGGCCGACGCGGACGCCTGGGACGTCGCCGAGGGCGACACGCTCGAGCTCACCGGTCCGGACGGGGGGACCCTCGACGTGACGGCCCACGTCGGGGCCATCGGGGACGGCTGGCTCCTCGACGCGGACGACGCGAAGACCCTCGCCCCGGACGCCCTCGTGTCCCGGCTGTGGGTCGGGCTCGACGACACGGGCGACGCGACGCAGGTCGTGCCCGCGATCCAGGACGCGATCGTCGAGTCGGACACGCCGGTGGAGGTGGCCGGCATCGCCGTCGAGCGTGCGGCCATGCAGAGCGTCATCGACACGATCCTCGGGGTCATCGTGGGGCTGCTCGCGGTCGCCGTCGTCATCGCCCTCATCGGCGTGGCGAACACGCTCTCGCTCTCCGTGATCGAGCGGCGACGCGAGTCGGCGACGCTGCGCGCGATCGGCCTCAGCCGGGCGCAGCTGCGGTGGATGCTCGCGATCGAGGGCATGCTCATCGCGGGCGTGGGCGCGGTCCTGGGCATCGTGCTGGGCGTCCTGTACGGCTGGGCGGGCGCGGCGACGGCGCTGAGCGTCATGGGCGACGTGTCGCTCGCGGTGCCGTGGCGGGACGTCGCGCTCGTGCTCGTCGTCGCCCTCGTGGCGGGGCTCGTCGCGTCCGTCGTGCCGGGCCGGACCGCTGCCCGCACGTCGCCCGTCGCGGCGCTCGCCGTGGACTGAGCCGCGGCTCGCCCAGGCCTCACGGCCGACGCGCGCCCCTGTGGACGGAACTCCGTCCACAGGGGCGCGCGCGTTCCCGGGCACGAGGCCGCTCCGTCGGGCACCCTCGCCGGGTGCCGCCCGCTCTCGCCCCTCCGTCGCGCTCCCTCGATCCCGCCGCGTCCCCGTCCCCGCCGGCGCGTACCGCGCCCGCGGGCGAGGCCTGGCTCCGCGTCACGGTGCACCCCGCGACGGACGTCCTGCTCCCTGCGGGGGCGCGCCTGGGCGACGTGCGCGCCGGTCTCGCCGACCTCGTGTGCCGACCCGAGCTGCGCACCGCCGCCCTGCTCGTGGACGGCGTCCCCGTCGACGACGACCAGCGCTGCGGGACCCGGCCCCTGCTCCCCGGGGCGACGGTCGCGCTCGCGCCGCGCGGTCGTGCCGGGGCCACCCCGGCAGGGGCGGCGCGCCCGGACGCCGTGCTGGCCGCGCCGTGGCACGTCGCGGTGCTCGGGGGCGCCGACGCCGGTCGCCTGGTGCCCGTGGGCCGCCACGAGGCGCGTCGCGGCCGGGCCCGGGTCGACGACCTGCGCGTCCGCTGGCGCAGCACGCGCCGGGGCGCACGGGTCCGCGTCCGCGCACCGCGCGGTACCCGACGCGTCCCCGACGACGCGGCCGTCCTCCTCGCGCGACCGGCCCGGGCCGGTCGCCGGGTCCCGTCGTGGCGCGGGGTCCGCTGGCGCGAGGGCGACGCGCTCGTGACGCGTCGCGGCGCCTACGCCCTGCGCCCGCGCCCCGACCTCGTGCACGGTCCGCGCACCGGCCCCGCCGACCCCGCCGCACGGGACACGTCGCCGGGCCGACCGAGCGGGAGCCATCTCGCTGCCGCAGCCGCGCCCGCGGTCGCGTCGCTCACCCTCGCCGTGGCGTTCCGCCAGCCCCTGTACGCGCTGCTCGCGCTCGCCGGGCCGCTGGCGCTCCTCGTTCCCGCCCTCGTCGAGGCCCGCCGACGCCGCGCGGGCCGACGGCCCGGTGGCGCGCCGGGACCGGCGTCCGTCGCCCCGCCGACGTCGGACGCCGACCGCTCGCGAGCCGCGACCCCCGTCGACCCGCTGCGACCGCGGCCCGCGGACGCGCTCACCTGGGCGACGGTCGCCCGCATCGCCCCCGTCGTCCCGGCCCGCGCCCCGGCTCCGCCCGTGGTCGGCGCCGCTCCGACCACGCACTCCGCCGGGCCGGGCGACGGCACCGCGGGCTCCCCGGCGCTCCCGGTGCGGCTGCCCGACGGGTGCGTCGCCGTCGTGGGCCCGCGCCCCGCCGCGCTCGCCGCGGCACGGGCCGTGCTCGGGGAGCTCCTGACGACGGGTGCCGTGCCGACGGTCCGGCACCCGTCGCACGCCGCGGCCGACTGGGCCTGGTGCCGCTGGCTCCCGCGCGCCGGCGTCGTCGGGTCCCTGGACGACGCACGGCCGGAGCCCGGTGCGGCGTCCGTCCTCGTCGTCGACGGCGCCCCCACCGCGGGCGAGCTCTCACGAGCCTGGGAACGGCTCGCGCCTGCTGCGATCGACGTGCTCCTCGTGCTGGACGACGCGGCGCGCGTCCCGGCGTGGTGCCGGACGGTCGTGGACGTCTCCGGCCCGACCGCCGTCGTCACCGGCCCCGACGACGCGCGCACCGTGCGCGAGCACGTCGGTGCGAGCGCGGAGTGGGCCTGCGCCCTCGCCCGACGGCTCGCGGCGGCGGACCACCACGGCCGGCTCGTCGGCACCGACCCGGACGGGCACGAGCCCGGCGACCCGACGGCGCCCTCGCTGCCGCCGGACGTCTCGCTCGGACACCTCCTCGGCCTGCCGGACGCGCCGGACGACCTCGCCGCGTGGGTCGGCGCACGCTGGCGGGACGCGACGCGACGCGACGGCTCCGGGCTGTGCACGGTGCTCGGGGTGGGGCCCGGGGGCGCACCGGTGACGGTGGACCTCGTCCGCGACGGCCCGCACGTGCTCGTCGCCGGGACGACGGGCGCCGGCAAGTCGGAGCTCCTGCAGACCCTCGTCGCGGGGCTCTCGCTCGGCCGTTCCCCGGAGGAGCTGTCGTTCGCGCTCGTCGACTTCAAGGGCGGCGCGAGCTTCGGGGCGTGCAGCCGGCTGCCCCACGTCGTGGGCACGGTCACCGACCTGGACCCGGGGCTCGCCGGGCGCGCGCTCGCCGGGCTGCGGGCGGAGCTGCACCGGCGCGAGCGCGTGCTCGCGGCCGCGGGGGCGACGAGCGTCGACGAGCTGCCCCGGGGCCGGCTGCCGCGGCTCGTCGTCGTGGTGGACGAGTTCCGCGCGCTCGCCGACGACCTGCCCGACCTGCTGCCCGGCCTGCTGCGGGTCGCGGCCCAGGGTCGCTCGCTCGGCGTGCACCTGGTGCTCGCGACGCAGCGGCCCGCCGGGGCGGTGAGCGCGGACGTGCGGGCCAACATCACCCTGCGCCTCGCCCTGCGGGTGGTCGACGTCGCGGACTCGCGCGACGTCGTCGAGTCGCCGCTCGCGGCGCTCGTCCCGGCCTCGGTGCCGGGGCGGCTCGTCCTGCGCCGGGGCGCCGAACCGCCGCTCGCGGTGCAGTGCGCCCGCGCCGGGGCGCCGTCGCCCGTCCCGGCGTCGAGTGCCCGCGCTGCTCCCCCGTGGGCCGTCGCACGCGGGCTCCCCCGTGGCGCCTCCCGGGCCGACGACGACGCTCCCGACGCAGGAGCGCCCCGAGCCCGGGACGACCGGCTTCCCCGGATCGTCACCGCGGCCCGCGACGTCGCGGAGCGCGCCGGCCTGCGCCCGGCGCCGCCGCCGTGGCTGCCCGCCCTGCCGGACCGGGTCGCGCAGGACGACCTCGCCGACGTCGCGCGCACGGTCGCAGCGGCGGCTCACGACCCAGCCCTCGGGTCGGGCGGGCTCCCCGACGACCCCTCGCACCGGGGCGGCGGACGAGCCGACCTCGTGGACGGCGCGGCGCGCACCGAGACCACGACGCTCCCCGTCGCGCTCGGCGACGCGCCGGACCTCCAGCGCCGGACGGTCGTCCGGTGGGACCCGCGCGACGGGCACCTCGCGGTGCTGGGCCGCGCGCGCTCGGGCCGGACGACGGCCCTGCGCACCGTGGGGTGGGCGGCCCTCGAGCGCGGCTGGACGGTCCACGCCGTCGGCGAGGGGCTCGCCGACCTCGCGTCCCACCCCGGGACCGGGACGGTCGTCGACCGCCGCGACCCGCGCCGCCTCGCCCGCCTCCTGCGGCTGCTCGCGGGTCACGACGACGGGCAGGAGCGCCCCGCGGGGATCGACGGCGCCGACAGGACGCTCCTGCTCGTGGACGACGCCGACGCCGTCCGGTCGGTGCTCGCGGGGACGGCGGGCGGGGCCGGCGCGGACGCGCTCGCGGACGTGCTCGCCGGCCCCACCGCCGTCGCCGTCGGGTGCGGCGGCCCGACGGTCGCGGGGTTGTCGTCGCTGGTCGCGGTGCGTGCGGCGATGGTGTCGCGCGACCGGCACGACGACGTCGCGCTGGGCCTGCCGTCGCCGTTCGCGGGGCGGGGAGGTCCGGCGGGGCGTGCGGTGTGGCTCGGGCCCGGCGAGCCGCTCCTGTGCCAGGTCGCCCTGCCCCCGCAGCCACCACCGGGGCCGACGCCGTGGCCGACGCCGGGGAGCACTGCGTCCCCGGCCGGCCGCACCGGGACGGGTCCTGGAGGCGGAGAGGGGCGACCGGGCGCGTTCCGGCTCCTGCCGGTGCCCGAGCGGGTCGTGACCGCCGAGCTCGCGTCACCCGCCCCACGCCCCGCAACGTCCGGACCACGCCCGGCCGGGGCCCTGACGCTCCGGGTCCCGGTGGGCCGCGGCGGCGACACCGCCGGCACCGTCACGCTGGACGTGTCGCGGGGAGCGCTCGTCGTCGGACCGCCCGGCTCGGGGCGCACGAGCGCGCTCGCCCTCCTCGCGCGGCACCTGGCGCGCGAGGGCGTCCTCCGGGCGGTCGTCGCGCGCGACGACACGCTCGCGGCGGAGGCCGGCACCAGCACGACCGTCGTGCGGCGCTACGCGCCTGCCGACGTGGGTGCGCTCCTCGACGCCGTCACCGCCGGCACGCGCGAGGGCACCCGCAGGACCCCGTGGGAGCGCAGGGGCGAGCTGCCGGGACCGCCCGAGGTGGTCGTGGTCGACGACCTGGACGTCCTCGCCCAGCTCTGCGTGGTCGAGGGCGAGCGGCTCGCGGCGGCGTGCCGGGACGGCCTCGTGCTCGTCGCGTCCGCGACGACCGGCGGGGCGGCGTCGGCGCTGCGCGGTCCGCTCGCGGACCTGCGCGGCGTGCGCTCCGGCATCGTGCTGGCGCCGGCCGAACGCGGCAGCGGCGAGGTGTTCGGCCGCGGCCTGGAATGGCTCGCCGAGCCGGGGCGGCCGCGGCCCGGGCGCGGGGTGCTCGTCCAGGGCGCCCGGCTCGCCCCGGTGCAGCTCGCGCTGCCCCCGGCGGGCGCTCGACGCTCAGGGGCGTCCGGGGACGAGCCGTCGGAGCCTCGGTCGTGACGCGCCGGGACGGGTCAGGCGGCGGCCCGGGAGTCGCGGGTCGTCGCCTCGACGACCGGACGCAGCATGAGCAGGACCAGGACCACGACCGCGAGCACGAGCGCCGCGACGACCCACGGCGTCACGCCGACCTGGAGCGAGCTGATCGCGACGACGCCCTGCAGGATCTGCCACGTCGCGACGGGCGACCGCGCCCAGCGCTGCCCCCGCAGCAGGCCGCGCATGCTCGCGGCGAGGACCGCGGCGACGCCCAGCGCGAAGACGACGAGGAACACGCTCACCCCGAACGACTGCGACCCGCCGCGCGCGAGCTCCACGAGGAGGAGGACGGCGCCGACGACGAGCACCGCGACCTCGATACCGACCCCGACGAGGAGCGCGGTCAGCGCCGGGGGCCGCACCCCGCCGTCGGGCGCCGGGTCGGGCGTCGTCGGGGGCTGCTCGGGCGGGTGTCCGGAGGGCTTGCGGGGAGGCACGATCACCCAGCGTACGCGCCGACCTGCGGCTTCACACCCGTGTGACGAAGACCTCACGATTCATGCGACGGAAACTTTCTCGTAACCCCTTGTGCTGCGCTTCACGAGGTGTGAACCTGGTTCAAGCATCAATCACCCCCGCCTCGAGCCCTGGTCCAGGCAGCCCCCTGCCGGGCATCACCGCGACGAGTCATCACCTCGCGACCAGGCTCCCCTCTGCCAAGGAGACGACGACCATGGACTGGCGCCACCGCGCAGCCTGCCTCGACGAAGACCCCGAGCTCTTCTTCCCGATCGGCAACACGGGCCCCGCGCTCCTCCAGATCGAGGAGGCGAAGGCCGTGTGCCGCCGCTGCGACGTCGTCGACACGTGCCTCAAGTGGGCTATCGAGTCCGGGCAGGACGCGGGCGTCTGGGGCGGCCTCTCCGAGGACGAGCGCCGCGCCCTCAAGCGCCGCACCGCCCGCGCGCGCCGCGCCGGCTGACACGCTCCACCGCGCTCCGCCCGCCACGGGCGTCGAGCAGCAGGTCGACGACGGGCCGTCACCCTCCCGGGGTGACGGCCCGTCGTCGTACCGGGCGGTCGCGCCACGCGGCGCCACCGGGCCGTCCCGCCGGCCGGCCCACCAGGCGGTCGCGCCAGGCGGTCCCGCCGGGACGCGCGCGCTCAGGCCTGGCGGTTGCCGTCGCGCAGGACGAGGGCGAGCACGACCTGCGTGCCCCCGCCGGGACGCGGCGACCACTCGATGGTGCCGCCGAGCTCGTTCGTCACGAGCGTGCGCACGATCTGCGTGCCCAGCCCGCTCTTCGCGGCCTTGCCCGCCCGGGCGACGTCGCCGTCGGGCATGCCGACGCCGTCGTCCGCGACCACGATGCGCAGGGCCGAGCCCTCGCGCTCGACCGCGACCTCGACGGTCCCGGTGTCCTGCTTCGCGAGCCCGTGCTCGACGGCGTTGGTGACGAGCTCGGTGAGGATGAGCGCGAGCGGCGTCGCGTCCTCCGCGGGCACGAGGCCGAAGCTCCCGGTCCGGACCGTGCGCACGCTCGTGTCCGCGGACGCGACGTCAGCGGCGAGGCGCAGGGCCCGGCCCACCATGTCGTCGAACTCGACCTCCTCGTCGAGCGTCTGCGACAGGCTCTCGTGCACGAGCGCGATCGTCGCGACGCGGCGCATGGCCTCCTCGAGCGCGGCACGGGCCTCGGGCACGTCCATGCGCCGGGCCTGCAGCCGCAGGAGCGCGGCGACCGTCTGGAGGTTGTTCTTCACGCGGTGGTGGATCTCGCGGATCGTCGCGTCCTTGGTGATGAGCTCGCGTTCCCGGCGGCGCAGCTCCGACACGTCGCGGCACAGCAGGACGGCGCCGATGCGCTGGCCCGACTCGGTGAGCGGCAGCGCGCGCAGCGACAGGGCGACGCGCTGCGCCTCGATCTCCGTGCGCCACGGCGCCCGGCCCATGACCACGAGCGGCAGCGACTCGTCGACGGGGGTCTGGTGCTCGATGAGGTCGGCCGTCACCTCGGCGAGCGACCGCCCGACGAGCGGGCCGATGACGCCCAGGCGGTGGAAGCAGCTCAGCGCGTTGGGGCTGGCGTAGAGGACCTCGCCCTCGGAGTTCAGCCGGATGAGGCCGTCGCCGACGCGCGGGGCACCCCGGCGCGGGCCGGTCGCGGCGTTCGGGAAGGGGAACTCGCCGCGCGAGATCATCGCGACGAGATCGTCCGCGGCCTCGACGTAGTTGAGCTCGAGGCGGCTGGGCGTGCGCCCGCTGCCGAGGTTGGTCTGCCGCGCGACGACGGCGATCGCGCGACCGTCGTGCACGACCGGGATGGCCTCCTCGCGCACGGCGTACGCGCCGAACCAGCGCGGCTCGCGCGAGCGCTGCGAGCGCACCTCGGTGAGCGCGCGCTCGAGCTGCGGTCGCTGACCCTCCGGCGCGAACGAGCCGACGATGTCGTCGTAGTGGACGGTCGCGCCGGTCGACGGGCGGCACTGCGAGACCGCGACGAAGTTGCCGTCGGTCGTGGGCAGCCAGAGCACGAGGTCGGCGAACGCGAGGTCGGAGATCACCTGCCAGTCGCCCACGAGCAGGTGCAACCACTCGTTGTCCGCCGGGCTGAGGTCGGCGTGGCGGGAGATGAGGTCACTCATGGCAGACACGGACCCCAGCGTAGAGGGGTCGGACAGGTAGAGTCCCCTCAGCGCCCGCGCGCGCGGTCGCCCGAACCCGTCGACCGACCTGCGACCGACCCGTGGCCGACCCGCCCGGGCCGGCGGCAGGTCGACCCAGGGCCCGAGGAGGTCCCGTGCACCTGAGCGTCGAGCTCCGCTACCCCGCCGCCGTCCCCGTGGTCGGCGCGATGCTCGCCGACGAGGAGTTCGTGCGCTGGCGCGCCGCGCGCTCCGGCGGCGACGGGGCCCACGTCGAGCAGGTCGACGTCACCGGCAGCGCCGCCGAGGGCTTCACCGTGACGGTCCGCCGCACCCTGCCCACCGACCAGATCCCGGCCCACGTCCGGTCCTTCGTCGGCGGCCAGCTCGAGATCCGGCAGGCCGAGGCGTGGGAGCCGGAGCGCGACGGCGAGCGGTCGGGGACCGTGTCGCTCGAGATCACCGGCGCCCCGGTGCGGCTCACCGGCACGGTGAGCCTCGCCCCGGACGGCGAGGGAACCGTCGAGCGCTACGCGGGCGAGGTGAAGGCGTCGGTGCCGCTGTTCGGGGGCGCGATCGAGCAGGCCGCCGCGCAGGCCGTCCGCGCCGCCCTGGCGGCGGAGGAGGCCGCGGGCCGGGAGTGGCTCGGCCGCTGAGGGCGCTCGCGGACTCGCACGCGCCCGCGGAGCCGGTCTCGAACCGGTAACGATTTCCCCCGAACCCGACCGATCGGTAGGTCCTGAGAACGCCCTGACCTGCGACGATGCGTGCGTGGGAGCGCGACCACACTGCGTCACGACCTTCCGGCGCTTGACACGGGTTCCGCGGGGAAAGCACGATCAGGCCGTTGTGTGGAAGCGCTACCACTTCGAGGTGGGAGCGCTGCCACGACCCCGCCCCACCGACAAGGGAGTCACCGTGCTGAGCAGCACCCGTACGACCCGCCGGCCCCGCAAGGCGATCACCGCCGTCGCAGGCCTCGCGGCCATCACCCTCACCCTGACCGCGTGCTCGAGCGGCTCCGGCTCGAACGACGACGAGACGGGCTCCGGCGACGGCGAGAAGATCACCCTCACCGTCGCCACGTTCAACGACTTCGGCTACACCGACGAGCTCCTCGCGGCGTACACGGAGGCGCACCCGAACGTCACCGTGAAGCAGACCAAGGCCGCCAAGTCCGAGGACGCGCGCACCAACCTCACCACCAAGCTCGCCGCCGGCGGCGAGGGCCTGGCGGACATCGAGGCCATCGAGGTCGACTGGCTCCCCGAGCTCATGCAGTACCCCGACCTCTTCACCGACCTCACCGACTCGTCACTCGACGGCCGCTGGGTGGACTGGAAGGTCCAGCAGGCGACGACGCCGGACGGCAAGCTCATCGGCTACGGGACCGACATCGGCCCGAGCGCGATCTGCTACCGCCAGGACCTCTTCGAGGCCGCCGGCCTGCCGACCGACCCCGCCGAGGTGGCGGAGCTCCTCGGTGGCGAGGACGCGACGTGGGACGACTACTTCGCCGCGGGCAAGACCTTCGTCGCGGCGAGCGACTCGGCCTGGTACGACTCCGCGATGTCCATCTCGCAGGCGATGGTCAACCAGATCGACAACGCGTACGAGGAGTCCGACGGCACGCCCAAGGACCTCGCCACGAACCAGCCGATCATCGACATCTACGACACGGTCCTCGAGCAGTCGACGACGAACGAGCTCTCCGCAGGCCTCGAGCAGTGGTCGGGCGACTGGGACGCCGCGTTCCAGAACGACGGCTTCGCGACGATGATCTGCCCCGCGTGGATGACCGGCCCGGTCGAGGAGCGCTCGGGTGGCGTCACCGGCTGGAACGTCGCCGACGTCTTCCCCGGAGGCGGCCTCAACTGGGGCGGCTCGTTCCTCACGGTCCCGGCCTCCGGCCCGAACGCCGAGGCTGCGAAGGAGCTCGCTGCCTGGCTGACCGACCCGGCGCAGCAGACGACGGCCTTCGAGAACGCGGGCACGTTCCCGTCGCAGATCGAGGCACAGGAGTCCGACGCCGTGCAGTCGTTCACGAACGACTTCTTCAACGACGCCCCGGTCGGCACGATCTTCGTGAACCGTGCGCTCGCGATCGACAGCGCGCCGTTCAAGGGCGCCAACTACTTCTCGATCCACACGACCGTCCAGGACGGCATCAAGCGCGTGGACGTCGAGAAGACCGACGACGCCGCGTCCTCGTGGCAGAAGACGCTCCAGTCCTTCCAGGACCTGGGCCTGTGACCTGACGGGGCCGGGGCGGCACCACGGTGCCGCCCCGGCCCCCCCCCCCCCCCCCCCCCCCCCCCCCCCCCCGCTCGCGTCCACCGCCGGGCGCCGCCGCCCCGGCGGCCGCCCGACCGCCACCCGCAGTCACCAGCAGCCCAGGAACCTCACATGGCCGTCCTCTCGCCCACCCAGCCCTCCCCGGGGCTCAGCGGGCCGACGCCGCGCACGCCGCGCCGCGTCGGCTTCTCCCAGCGCCTGAGCCGCTGGGACGTCAAGGTCTCGCCCTACCTCTACATCTCGCCCTTCTTCATCCTGTTCGCGATCACGGGTCTCTTCCCGCTCGTGTACACGGCCGTGGTGTCGGTCTACGACTGGAACCTGCTCGGCGGCCAGGGCGACTTCGTCGGCCTCCAGAACTACACGGACGTGCTCGCGCAGCCGACGTTCTGGAAGTCGCTGCGCAACACCGTCTCGATCTTCGTCCTGTCGTCCGTGCCGCAGGTGGTCGCCGCCATCGCGATCGCCGCGCTGCTCGACCAGAACCTCCGCGCCGCGACGTTCTGGCGCATGGGGGTCCTGCTCCCGTACGTCGTCGCCCCCGTCGCGGTCTCGATGATCTTCGGCCGCCTCTTCGCCGACCAGTACGGCCTCATCAACGAGCTCCTCGGGGTCGTCGGCATCGAGCCGATCCGCTGGCACGCGGACGCGCTCGCGAGCCATGTCGCCATCGCGTCGATGGTGAACTTCCGCTGGACCGGCTACAACGCGCTGATCTTCCTCGCCGCGATGCAGGCCGTGCCGCGCGAGCTCTACGAGGCCGCGATCATCGACGGCGCCGGTCGCGTGCGCCAGTTCTTCTCCGTGACCGTCCCGCAGATCCGCGCGACGATCATCTTCGTCGTCATCACGTCGACGATCGGCGGCCTGCAGATCTTCGACGAGCCGCGCATGTTCGACGCGCAGGGCCTCGGCGGCGCCGACCGCCAGTGGATGACGACCGTGCTCTACCTCTACGACGTCGCCTGGGGCAACCAGAAGAACTTCGGCCGCGCGGCCGCCGTCGCCTGGCTGCTGTTCCTCCTCATCATCCTCGTCGGGATCGTCAACTTCCTCGTCACCCGACGGATCGCGACGTCGAACGCCCAACCACGACCGCCGCGGTGGGTCCGTCGTCGCCGCGAGACCCAGAAGCGCCTGCGCGCCGAGCGCGCCATGTCGGCGCAGCGCTCGAGCACGGGTGACACGGATGCCGACACGACCGCCGCCAGCACGACCGACCGGAGGAAGCGATGAGCTCCGTCCCCGTCATCGCCCAGACCGCCGGGCCGGGTGCGGCCCGCGCGGCCGCCCGACGCCGCCGCGCCGGGAAGAACGTCGGCGGCACCCAGCGCCGCCCCCGGTGGGTCACGTACACGATCCTCGGGGTCGTCCTGCTCGTCTCGATCTTCCCGCTGTACTTCACGCTGATCCTGGGCTCCTCCACGCCGGAGGAGATCTCGCGCAGCGCGCTGCCCCAGCTCCTCCCGGACGCGAGCCTGTTCGACCGGTTCGCCGAGGTCATGAACTCGGACGCGATCAACTTCTGGAAGGCCGCCTGGAACTCGGTGGTCGTCGCGGTGCTCACGTCGCTGTCCGTCGTGCTCTTCTCGACGCTCGCGGGCTTCTCGTTCGCCAAGCTCCGGTTCCGCGGGCGGGGACCGCTGCTCGTGTTCGTCATCGCGACGATGGCGGTCCCGACGCAGCTCGGCGTCATCCCGATGTACATCCTCATGTCGGACCTCGGCTGGATCGGCAAGCTCCAGGCGGTCATCGTGCCGGCGCTCGTCACCGCGTTCGGCGTCTTCTGGATGACGCAGTACCTGGGCGAGGCGCTGCCGTACGAGCTCATCGAGGCGGCCCGCGTCGACGGCGCGTCGATGTTCCGCACGTTCTGGTCGATCGCGCTCCCCGCGGCGCGTCCCGCCGCCGCGATGCTCGGCCTGTTCACGTTCGTGCAGCAGTGGACGAACTTCTTCTGGCCCTCGATCGTGCTCAACCAGAACAACCCGACGCTGCCGCTGGTGGTGCGGTCCCTCCAGGCGAACTTCTTCGTCGACTACTCGCTCGTGATGGCGGGGATCTTCCTCGTGACCCTGCCGCTGATCGTCATCTTCATCTTCACCGGCCGCCAGCTCGTGGCGGGCATCATGCAGGGCGCCGTCAAGGGCTGACGCCCGGCGCCACCGCGCGGCACCCGGTCGCGCGCCACCTCGGCGTGGCGCGCGACCGGCCGTGCGGCCGACCGTCGCGCGGGCAGCCCACCGGCCCGCCCGCGTGCCACTCCTCGACCTCTCGAAGGACAATCGACCCATGACCAGCTTCGTCCCGTCCGCGCCCCTCCTCCCGAACCCGGCGACCGCGACCGGGCGCGTCGAGATGCCCCCGGGCTTCCTCTGGGGCGCCGCGACCGCCGCGTTCCAGATCGAGGGCGCCGGGCACACGGACGGTCGGACGGACTCCGTGTGGGACGCGTTCGCCCGCGTCCCGGGCGCCGTCGTGAACGGCGACGACGGCATGGTCGCGTGCGACCACTACCACCGGTACCGTGAGGACGTCGCGCTCATGCGCGACCTCAACCTCGGCACCTACCGGTTCTCGACCTCGTGGGCCCGCGTGCGTCCCGACGGGGGCGCCGTCAACCCGGCCGGGCTGGCGTTCTACGACCGCCTCGTGGACGAGCTGCTCGGCGCGGACATCCTGCCGTGGCTCACGCTCTACCACTGGGACCTGCCGCAGGCGCTCGAGGAGAAGGGCGGCTGGACGTCGCGCGACACGGCGTACCTCTTCGCCGAGTACGCGGTGACGATGCACGAGGCGCTGGGCGACCGCGTGGGCGTGTGGACGACGCTCAACGAGCCGTGGTGCTCGGCGTTCCTCGGGTACACCGCGGGCGTGCACGCGCCCGGTCGTCAGTCGCGCGAGGACGGCCTCGCCGCGGCGCACCACCTGCTGCTCGGCCACGGTCTCGCCGTGCAGGCGCTGCGCGAGCGCGCGCCCGAGGCGAACCTCGGCCTGACCCTGAACTTCACGGTCTCCGACCCGGTCGACCCGCAGGACCCGGCCGACGTCGACGCCGCGCGCCGGATCGACGGGCAGTTCAACCGGATCTTCCTCGACCCCGTCTTCCACGGCGAGTACCCCGCGGACGTCCTGGAGGACGTCGCGCCCTACGGGCTGCTGGACCACGTCAAGGACGGCGACCTCGAGATCATCTCGACCCCGATCGACACGCTCGGGGTCAACTACTACAACGGCGGCGCGGTCTCGGGGCACCCGCTGCCCGCGGCCGAGTCCGGCGGCGGGACGCGCCCCGAGGGCGTGCGCGACGAGCCCGCGGACGACGCGCCGGTCCGCGCGACGTCGTCCCCGTTCCCCGCCGCCGACGACGCGCACGACCGCTCGCGCGGGCTGCCTCGCACGGACATGGGCTGGGAGGTGCAGCCCGAGGGGCTGACGCGCCTGCTCACGCGCCTGCAGCGGGACTTCACCGGCCCGCGCGGCGTGGCGATGTACATCACGGAGAACGGCGCGGCCTACCCCGACCAGGTCGGAGAGGACGGCTCCGTGGACGACCAGGACCGGCTCGAGTTCATCGACGCGCACCTGCGCGCCACGCGCGACGCGATCGACGCCGGCGCGGACGTGCGCGGGTACTTCGCGTGGTCGCTTCTCGACAACTTCGAGTGGGCGCTCGGCTACACCAAGCGGTTCGGCATCGTCCGCGTCGACTACGAGACGCAGGAGCGCACGGTGAAGGCGAGCGGCGCCTGGTACGCGCAGGTCGCGCGCGACAACGCCGTGCCGGCGCGCGACGACGCGGTGCCCGCGGGCGACGCGTCCGCCGCGGACGCCACCGCCGGGGAGTGACGACACGGTGAGCGGGGCGGTGCGGTCGGCCGGGCGCGCGCGGGATACTGTCCTGATGAACAGCCTGCGCTCCGCGCCGACCCTGGACGAGGTGGCCCAGACGGCGGGCGTCTCGCGCTCGACCGCGTCGCGCGCGATCAACGGCGGCCTGCGCGTGTCGCCCGAGGCCCAGGCGGCGGTCGACGCCGCCGTCGCCCAGCTCGGCTACACGCCCAACCGCGCCGCCCGCTCCCTCGTGACGCGCCGCACCGACTCGATCGCCCTCGTGGTCCCCGAGCCGGACGAGCGCATCCTCACCGACCCGTTCCTCGCGGGCACGATGCGCGGCGTGAGCGCGGCGCTCGGCGGCACGGACCTGCAGCTCGTCCTGCTCTTCGCGCGGCCCGACGAGCAGCCGGGCCGCATCGTGCGGTACCTGAGCAGCGGGCACGTGGACGGCGCGATCGTCGCGTCGCACCACCGCGACGACGAGCTCGAGGAGGCGCTGCTCGCGGCCCGGCTGCCCGCGGTGTTCGTCGGGCGGCCGTTCCGCCCGACGCCCGACCTCCTCTACGTCGACGTCGACAACGTCGAGGGCGGCCGCCTCGCGGCGCGCCGGCTCGTCGAGGCGGGCCGCCGCCGCATCGCGACGATCGCGGGACCGCAGGACATGACCGCCGGCGTCGACCGGCTCACGGGCTGGCGCGAGGTGCTGCAGGGCGCCGGCCTGCCCGACGACGCGGTCGAGATCGGCGACTTCGCCGTCGCGGGCGGGGCCGCCGCGATGGAGCGCATCCTCGCCGCGCACCCCGACGTCGACGGGCTGTTCGTCGCCTCGGACCTCATGGCGGAGGGTGCGCTGCGCGTCCTCGCGGCGCACGGGCGCGACGTGCCGCGCGACGTGTCCGTCGTCGGGTTCGACAACCTCGCGACCGCGGCCTCGACGGTCCCGCCCCTCACCACGGTCCAGAACCCCATGGTCGAGATGGTGCGCGGTGCGACCGACCTCCTGCTCGACCTCGTCGGCGGGCGTGGGGACGAGATCGCGTCGCAGGTCCTCGCTCCCGAGCTCGTCGAGCGCGACTCGGTCTGACGCGGTCGGACGGCGGCGCGTGCGTCGGGTGCCGCGGCGGACCGGTCCCCAGGTGGGTGGTCGCTCGTAGCCTGGGCCCGTGACCTCACGACCTGTCATGACGCTCCCCCGCGCCGACGTCCTCGCGGCACGCTGGCACGCCCAGCAGCTCGACCGGGCACCGGGCACGGCCGCCGCGCCCGACGAGGTCGCGGTGCTCGACCTGGGGGTGCAGGACACCGGGCCCGACGGCGCGGCCTGGGCCCTCGCGGTGCGCGGCGTCGCGGGCGTGCGGCCGGGCAGGCTGCCGCCGACCCTCGCTCTCGCCTGGACCCTGCGCGGCGCCCCGCACGTCTACCGTCGTGCCGACCTCGCCGACGTCGCGGTCGCCACCGCCCCGCTCTCGGAGGCCGACGCCGCCAAGCGGGTCTTCGACGCGAGCGCGCCGCTGCGCGCGGCGGGCGTCGCCGTGCTCGACGCGCTGCGCACCGAGGCGCGGTGGGAGCGCGAGCTGGTCGTCGAGCCCACGGTCAAGGGCGACCTGTCGACGCGGCTGACGCAGCACCTCCCGGAGCCGCACCTGCGCTGGTGCCGGTCGTGCGGCGCGACCCACAGCTACGAGCAGACGTTCCGGCTCGCCGCGCTCCAGGCCGGGCTCGAGCTCGAGCCCGGCACGTCGCCGCCGGTCCTGCGACGGGTCCCCGACCTCGAGCCGTCGCTGTACGGACGGCTCGGGGCCGAGGCGGTGCCGCGCCTCGACGTCGTGCGCGGGTACCTGCGCTTCTTCCCCGCCGCGAGCGTCCAGGACGTCGCCGGTTTCCTCGAGGCGCCGGTCAAGGACGTCCGGGCCCACTGGCCCGACGACGCGGTGCGCGTCGAGGTCGCCGACGCGGACCCGGGCGCGCGCCCGGTCGAGCGCTGGATCCTGGCCGACGACGTCGAGCACCTCGCGGACGCCACGGCGCGCGTCCGCGACGCCCAGCCCGGCGCTCCCGTCGTCCGGCTCGTGGGGCCGTACGACCTGTACCTCCAGCTCCGCGACCGCCCGACGCTCGTCCCGGACGCGGCCCGCGCCAAGGACCTGTGGCGTGTCCTCGGCCGGCCCGGAGCCGTGCTCGCCGGCGGCGAGGTCGTCGGGACCTGGCGGCCCCGCGCGTCGGGGCGACGGCTCTCGGTCCTCACCGACCCGTGGGTCCCCTGGGACGCCGGGCTCACCGACGCCGTGGCCGAGCAGGCGGAGCGCCTGCGCGCGTTCCGCGACGCGGCCTCCGTCACCGTCTCGTCGGCGTAGACGGCACCCACGAGGTCCCGGGATCAGCGCTTCACGTGGCCGTAGCGGTGCGTGGTGCGGCTGACTGCCTGCTCGTGCAGGACCGTGAGCAGCTCGCGACGACCGCTCGCGACGACGGGGTGGTCCAGGACCGTGACCTCGCCGACGCGCTCGGCGGCGGCCTCGTGCAGCCCGGGTGCCGACCCGACGACGCGGACGCGACCCCGGACCGCGCCCGACGCGACGCGGCGCGCGAACTCCTCGTCGCTCACCGCGGCGTCGCCCGTGCTCGGCACGACGACCGCCGGCACGCCCGCCGTGCGGGCGGCGTGCAGGACCCGCTCGACCTCGACGGGGAGCGCGTCCGCTCCGGCGCGCACGGTGAGGACGTCCACCGGCCGGTAGCGGAAGACGTTCGACTCGGCGCGCAGGCCCGAGGGGTCGTGCGCCACGGAGAACTCCTGCTCCCACCACCGCGTGTCGTCGGCCTGAGCCCAGGTGAGCCACGCCTCGGGCGCGGCGTCGCGGGCGGGCGGTGCGGCGTCGGCGGGCGCGGCTCGCCCGGGCGCCCTGGTGCCCGACGACGTGCCCGCGCCCTCGTCCGCGGCCCCGCCCGTCGCGTCGGCCCAGCGGCCGAGCTGCGCGACGTAGTTCGGGCCGCCCGCCTTGGCGCCCGGTCCGACGGCCGACTGCTTCCAGCCGCCGAACGACTGCCGCTGCACGATCGCGCCGGTGATGTGCCGGTTGACGTAGGCGTTGCCCACCTGGACGGCGTCGAGCCAGCGCTCGACCTCGGCGTCGTCGAGGCTGTGGATGCCGCCCGTGAGACCGAACGGGACCGCGTTCTGCAGCGCGATCGCCTCGTCGAGGGTCGCGGCCGTCATGATCCCGAGGACCGGCCCGAAGTACTCGGTGAGGTGGAACGGCGAGCCGGGCGCGACACCCTCCTTGAGACCCGGCGTCCAGAGGCGGCCCTCCAGGTCGGGGCCGCCGTCCAGCAGCCGCGGCCGCACGAGCCAGGACTCCCCCGGCTCCAGCGTCGTCAGCGCGTGCAAGAGCTTGCCCGACGCGGGCTCGGTGAGCGGGCCCACGGTCGTCGCGACGTCGGTCGCCGGACCGACGGCGAGCGAGCGCACCGCGTCCACGAGCTGGCGCCGCACGCGGCGCCCCGTCTCGGTCCGCGGGTCGCCCGCCGAGCCGACGAGGATCGCGAGCGACGCGGCCGAGCACTTCTGCCCCGCGTGCCCGAACGCCGACCGCACGAGGTCCGCGACCGCGAGGTCGAGGTCCGCCGACGGCGTGACGACGAGCGCGTTCTTGCCCGACGTCTCGGCGAGCACCGGGCGCGACGGCTTCCACCGCGCGAAGAGCTGCGCGGTCTCGATCGAGCCCGTGAGCACGACGCGCGCGACGTCGTCGTGCGTGACGAGGCGCGTGCCGAGCTCGTCGTCGGGGACGCGGACGTACTGCACGACCTCGGTGACCGAGCCTGCGTCCAGCCCGGCGAAGTCCCCCGGCGCGGCTGCGACGGCGTCGCGCAGGCCCGCGTGGATCGCCTCGACGGCGACCTCGAGGCAGCGCGGCGTGGGCGGAGCGGGCTTGGCGAGCACCGCCGACCCGGCCGCGAGCGCCGCGAGCACCCCGCCGACGGGGATCGCGACGGGGAAGTTCCAGGGCGGGGTGACGAGCGTGACGCCGTCGGGCGTGAAGCGGGCGCCGGGCACGTGGTCCAGGTCCTCGGCGGACCGCGCGTAGTAGTTCGCGAAGTCGACGGCCTCGCTCACCTCGGGGTCGGCCTCGGCGACGGTCTTGCCCGGCTCGTGCACCATCGCGGCGACGAGGTCGGTGCGCGTCTCCTCCAGGCGCCGGGCGACGGCGCGCAGGGCGGCGGCGCGGGCCGCCGGGGTGACCTGCGACCACGCGGCGGTCGCGCGCACGGCGGTCGCGACGGCGTCGTCCACCTGGGCGGTCGTGGTGAGCTCGGGCGTGCGGACGGGGACGTACCCGGAGCCGGTCCCGGTGACGTGGCGGGCCCAGTCGCGCGAGGCGGCGACGGCGGGGTCGGTGTCGGCCGCGTTCGCGAACCCGGTGCCGAACCCGGGATTACGGGCGGGTTCGGCGCCATCGTGGCCGATGACCACGGGTTCGGCGGGCTGGTGCGGACCGACGGCGGTCGGGGCGTCCGCACGCGGGCGGCGGCGCGGCGTCACGTCGGCCTCCGCGTAGTGGACCCCGTGGCGCACGGACGCGCGGAACGCGGCCTCCTGGCGCTCCATGGGGCTGCCCGCAGGCGACCCGTCGGGCGCGAACATGGCGTGCAGGAAGTTCTGCTCGGCGGCGTTCTCCTCGAGGCGGCGCACGAGGTAGGAGATCGCGACGTCGAAGTCCTCGTCGCGCACGACGGGCGTGTACAGCACGACGCGCCCACCACGCCCCGCGTGCGGGCCGGACTCGACGCGGTCGGCCGCGACCTCGTCGCGCACGGCGCGCGCCTCGCCGGGGGCCATGCCCTGGAGCATCTCGACGTCGAGCGCGTGGCTCACGCCGCGGGCCCGGCCGAGGAGCACGGCGAGCGCGACGTGGAAGAGGTTGTGGCTCGCCACGCCGATGCGGACGGCGTCGGTCCGCGGCGCGCGCAGCGCGTGGTCGAGGAGGCGGACGTAGTTCGCGTCGACGTCGGGCTTCGTGAGGTAGGGCGCCTGCGGCCACCCGTGCAGCTCGGCCTCGACGGCCTCCATCGCGAGGTTCGCGCCCTTGACGAGGCGGACCTTGATCGGCGCTCCCCCGGCGGCGACGCGCTCGGTCGCGAAGCGGGTGAGCCCGTCGAGCGCGCCGAGCGCGTCGGGCAGGTACGCCTGGAGCACGATTCCGGCCTCGAGGTCGTGCAGGTCGTCGTGCGCGAGGATCTCGCGGAAGACCGCGGTCGTGAGCGCGAGGTCCTTGTACTCCTCCATGTCGAGGTTGAGGAAGACGCCGTGGTCGCGCGCCGCCCGGTACAGCGGCAGCAGCCGCTCGACGACGCGCGCGCACGACCCGTCGAGGTCCCACGTGACGAGCTGCGACGCGACGGACGACACCTTGACCGACACGTAGTCGACGTCGGGACGCCGCACGAGCGCGAGCATGCGCTCGAGGCGCGCGTCCGCCTCGGCCTCGCCGAGCACGGCCTCGCCGAGGAGGTTGACGTTGAGCGCGTAGCCCTCCGCGCGGGTCCGGGCGAGGTGCGGGCCGAGGCCGCGGCCGGCGTCGGCCACGAGGTGGCCCACGAGCTGGCGCAGGCGCACGCGCGCGGCCGGGACGACGACGCGCGGCAGCACCGGCGCGACGCCCGCCCCGACGCGCAGGAGGGACCGGTCGACCGGCCCGAGGAACGACCCCGCGCTGCCCGCGAGCTCGCCGAGGCGGCCGAGCGCGCGTGCGGCGACGTGCACGTCCTGGGGGCGCGCGACGTCGTCGACGAACCGGACCGCGAGCTCGAGGCCCGCGGGGTCGGAGACGAGCGCGCCGAGCCGCTCGGCGGTCCGGCGGGCGCGCGCGTCGCCCGCTCCCTCGCTCGCGGCGAGCCAGCGGCGGGCCAGCGTGACGGCCTCCTCGACGAGGTCGTCCGGGGAGGTGAGGCTCGTGTCGCCGACGGCTCCGGGGGTGGGGAGCGGCCGGGCAGGCGCGTCGTTGCTCATCCCTCCAGGGTGCCTCGGGTCGCGGTGACTCGTCTTGTACGATCCGGGGCGACATGGCACCCGTCCGCGACAAACCGTGGCCCGAGGGCGCGGCGCTGCTCAGAGCGCTCAGCCCCGCCATGGTCGCGCTCATGGACGAGCTGCCGGACACGATGTTCTGCGCGAAGGACGTCACGGGCCGGTACGTCGCGGTCAACCCGGTGTTCGTCGCGCGGACGAACGAGCGCTCGCGCCGCGCGGTGCTGGGCCGACGCGCGCGCGACCTGTTCGTCGCGCAGCTCGCCGAGCGCTACGAGCAGCAGGACGCCGAGGTGCTGCGCGGGCGCGCGCTGCGCGGCGAGCTCGAGCGCATCCGGCGGCTCGGCGGCACGTCGGGCTGGTTCCTCACGTCCAAGCTCCCCGTGCACGACGACGCCGGTCACCTCGTGGGGATCGTCTCGGTCTCGCACGACCTGCGCGCGGGCGCGGCGGACGACGCGACGATGGGTTCCCTCGCCGCGCTCGTCGCCGCGGTCGAGGCGGACCTCGGTGCGCGCTGGACGACGGCGCGGCTCGCCGAGGCGGCGGGGTGCACGCCCGCGGTGCTCGACCGGCGGGTGCGACGCGTGTACGGCGTGACGCCGCGCCAGCTCGTGCTGCGCACCCGGGTCGACCACGCGACGCGCCTGCTCGCGGGGACCACGGTCTCGATCGGTGAGGTCGCGGCCGAGAGCGGCTTCTACGACCAGCCGTCGTTCACCCGCACGTTCGCGCGCCTGGCAGGCGAGACCCCGGCCCAGTACCGCCGCCGCACGCGCCGCTGACCGCCCGCGCCCAGCCGCCGAACCCTGGTTCTCTCCTCACCGTCTGCCCGTCCTGGGGAGAGATCCAGGGCTCGGCGAGGACCCGGTGGGGGCCGCGCGGTGGCGCGCGGCGGCGTCGGGCGCGGAGACTGGCGGTATGACCTCCTCCAGCTCCTCCCCCGGCCCTGTCCCGACCGTCGGACTGCCCGGCGGGGCGATGCCGCTGCTCGGGCTCGGGACGTGGCAGTCCGAGGGCGACGACGCGTACCGCGCCGTGCGCCACGCGCTCGACGTGGGCTACCGGCACGTCGACACCGCGACGGGCTACGGCAACGAGGCGCAGGTCGGGCGCGCGCTCGCCGACTCGGCCGTGGACCGCGACGACGTGTTCGTCACGACCAAGCTCCCGCCGGACGCCGCGGGGCGCGAGCGCGAGACGCTCGAGGCGTCGCTGCGCGACCTCGGCACGGACCACGTGGACCTGTGGCTCATCCACTGGCCGCCGGCGGGCGAGGCGTCGCCGTGGGTGTGGGAGCGGTTCGTCGAGCTGCGGAACGAGGGCAAGGCCCGGTCGATCGGGGTGAGCAACTACTCGGTCGAGCAGGTCGACGTCGTCTCGGAGCAGGTCGGTGAGGCACCCGCCGTCGACCAGATCCCCTGGAGCCCCGCCGACTACGACCACCGCCTCGCGCACGAGCTCGCGCAGCGCGGCGTCGTGCTCGAGGGGTACAGCCCGTTCAAGCGCACCGACCTCGACGCGCCGGTCCTCGCGGAGGTCGCCGCGGCGCACGGCGTCACGCCCACGCAGGTCGTGCTGCGCTGGCACCTCGACCACGGGTTCGTCGTCATCCCCAAGTCGGTGACGCCGGAGCGCATCGAGGCGAACTTCCAGGTGACCGGGTTCAGGCTCACGGCGGACGAGCTCGCGGCGATCGACGCGCTCGGACACCACCGGGGCGCGTGAGCGGCGAGCGCCCGCGCCGGGGGTAGCGTGACCCTCGGTGCCGCACACCCCCGCGGCACCGAGGAGAACCTCGAACCGGAGGAACCGTGACGACGACGTCCGTGCCGCCCACCCTCACGAGCGGCGAACCCACCCCGCACGACCCCACCCCCCGCACGACCCCGCAGCACGCCCCCGCGTCCGCCCTCGACACCGCGCACGCGCAGCTCGCCGGCGCGGTCGGGTTCCTCGGCTACGACGAGGGTCTGCACGAGATGCTCGCGACGCCGCGGCGCGAGGTGAACGTCGCCGTCCCGCTGCGGCGCGACGACGGCCGCACCGTCCTCTTCCACGGCTACCGCGTGCAGCACAACGTGTCGCGCGGCCCCGGCAAGGGCGGGCTGCGCTACTCCCCGAGCGTCGACATCGACGAGGTGCGCGCGCTCGCCATGTGGATGACGTGGAAGTGCGCCCTCGTCGACCTGCCGTACGGCGGGGCGAAGGGCGGCGTCGCGATCGACCCGCGCTGCTACTCCGAGGCCGAGCTCGAGCGCGTCACGCGCCGCTACACGTCGGAGATCATGCCGGTCATCGGCCCGGAGCGGGACATCATGGCGCCCGACATGGGCACGAGCGAGCAGACCATGGCCTGGGTCATGGACACCTACTCGGTGAACCAGGGCTACACGATCCCGGCCGTCGTGACCGGCAAGCCGATCACCGTGGGCGGGTCGCTCGGCCGCACGACGGCGACCAGCGCGGGCGTCGTGCACGTCACCGCCGCGGCGCTCGACGAGGCGGGCGTGCCGCTGTCCGACGTGAGCGTCGCGATCCAGGGCTTCGGCAAGGTCGGGTCGCACGCCGCCGCGATCTTCGCGGCCCGCGGGGCGCGCGTCGTCGCGGTGTCCGACCAGTACGGGGGCGTGCACGACCCGGACGGGCTGGACGTGCGCGGGCTGCTCGAGCACGTCGCCGCGACCGGCAGCGTGGTGGGGTTCGACCGCGCCGATCCGGTCGACAACGACGCGCTGCTCGCGCTCGACGTCGACGTGCTCGTCCCGGCCGCGGTCGAGGGCGTGCTCGACGGTGACACCGCGCGCACCGTGCGCGCCCGGTGGGTCGTCGAGGGCGCGAACGGTCCGACGACCGCGGAGGGCGACCGCGTCCTCACCAAGAACGGCGTGACGGTCGTGCCGGACGTGCTCGCGAACGCGGGCGGCGTCGTCGTGTCCTACTTCGAGTGGGTGCAGGCCAACCAGGCGTACTGGTGGACCGCGGAGGAGATCGGCGAGAAGCTCGAGCACCGCATGCTCCACGCGTACGAGGAGGTCGCGACCCTCGCACGCCGCGAGGAGCTGAGCCTGCGGGACGCCGCGCTCGTCATCGGCGTCCAGCGTGTGGCGGAGGCGCACCAGATCCGAGGCCTCTACCCCTGACCCGCGAGGCTCGGCCCCGCCGAGCACGGGCTCCGCGACCGTCCTGGGCTCGATCCGGTCGCGGATCCCGTGCTCGGCGGGTGATCAGGCGCGCGCCGGGCGGGTCGCCGCGACGACCGCGGCGACGAGCGCGACCGCGGACGCGCCGACGGCCGCCCAGGCCACGGCGGTGTCCACGAGCTCGCCCTGGAAGCGCCCGACGGCGATCCACGCGAGACCCCACGACATCGCGAGGCCGATGCCGAGGGCGACCGCGCGGCGCCCGGCGGCGAACGCCGCCCACGCGACCGACAGCGCCGCGGCGAGGACGACGAGCACGACGGACCAGCCCGTCGCGCCGAGGCCGAGCTCGCCGACGCCCGCGTCCGCGAGCGCCGCGGCGACGTTCGCGAGCGTCGCGACGCTCACCCAGCCGGTGTACAGGCCCGTCGTCCCGTCGAGGACGACGGCCTGCGCGGTCGACTCGGGCCGCCGGCGCACGAGCCGCACGACGACCACCGCGTCGACCGCGAGCAGCGCCGCGATGACGACGACGCTGAACGGGATCCACCCGGCCTGCACGACGCCGATCCACGCGGCGTTGAGGACCATGGAGACGAGGACCCACCACGCGGTCGCGCGCAGGCGCGGGCTGGTCGCGTGCCGCGGCAGCGCCTGGTAGACCGCGAACGCGAAGAGCCCGAGGTAGATCACGGACCAGATGCGGAACGCCGGGTTGTCGGGCGCCACGGGCGTCGCGGTCGAGGACAGCGCGCCTCCGGCGGTCTGCTCGACGGCCGTGCCGCCGAACGCGCCCGCGCCGTAGGCCGCGGCACCGGCGGCGACGAGCGAGCCGACGAGGACGACGACCTGACGGACGCGGTCGGAGGGCGCGGGCGCGGGGACGGCGCCCGCCGGGACGGCTGCGGTGGTCATGCTCCACCGTCGCATCGATCAGCATGCTGAGCATCCGGGGAGGGGCCGGCGGACGGAACTGGTGCCCCGGGCACACGGGCCACTATGCTCCGGCGCCAGACCGCCGCGCGGGTGCGGCGCATCGTGAGAGGCACGCCCATGACCACGACCCTGCGCGCCGCGCTGTCGGTCCTCCTCCTCGTCGGGTTCTACGTCCTCGCGCTCGGCGCCGTCGTCGGCCTCGGCGCGGCGACCGTGTGGGCTTTCTCGGCGCACATCGGCGGCGGCGCCGCGAAGCTCGGATTCATCACCGTGGTCGTCGCGGTCGGACTCGTCGTCGCGCTCGTCCGTGTCGCGCGGGCAGAGAAGCAGGAGCCCGGCGGGATGCCGCTCACGGACGACGACGCCCCGGAACTCTGGGCCACGGTCCGCGAGCTCGCGCAGGTCGCGGACACGCGCGCCCCCGACGAGATCCGGCTCGTCGCCGACGTCAATGCCGCCGTCAGCGAGGACACGCGCCTGCTCGGTCTCGTCGGCGGGACGCGCCGCCTGTACCTGGGCGTCCCGCTGCTGCAGGGCCTGACCGCCGCCCAGCTCCGGTCGGTCCTCGCGCACGAGCTCGGCCACTACTCCCGGTCCCACACCCGCCTCGGCCCGCTCACGTACCGCGGCCGTCAGTCCATGGTTTCTGTCGTGCGGGAGCTCGATGGCACGGTCGTCGCCTGGATTCTCGCGCAGTACGCCAAGTTCTTCGCTCTCGTCTCAGCCGCCGTCGGCCGCAGGCAGGAGCTGGAGGCCGATCTGCTCTCCGTCCGTGTCGCAGGACGTGACACGGCGCAGAGGGCATTGCAGGAGCTCCCGGCGCTCGACGCGGCCTGGCGCCACTTCCTGGCCCGTTACGTCGAGATCGGTTGGGAGGTGGGATACGCACCCACCCCTGAATCGGTCTTCGACGGGTTCGAGAACTTCTTGCGCGAGCGCGGGGAAGAGCTCACAGCCCTCCGGGACTCGGCGCCTCCGGCAGCCCGCTCGCTATGGGACTCCCATCCCCCGATCTCCGCACGAGTCGCCGCGATGGCGGCGGCCCGGGACGTCCCCGCTCCGGTGGACGACCGGTCGGCGACCGCACTGCTCCCCGACTTCTCAGAGCTGGCCAGCCGCCTCGTGCGGCAGTCGGTGGACTACGGCACCCGCCGCCAGGTCGACTGGGCCACGCTTGTGGCGGCATCGATGCCCCTCAACGACCAACAAGTCGCCGACGCGCTCTTCGGAGCAGCGGCGAGCGCCACGGGCACCGGCCGGTCCGACCTCTCCACACTGCTCGGCGCTGTCAGCACGGGCCGGCTGGACGATGTCCGTCGCGTGCTGATCCCGGCCACACCCCGGGAGGACGCGCACGAGCAGCTCGTGGGGATCACAGAGGCGGCCCTGCGTGCAGCCGCCGTCTCGTCGGGCGTCGCGACCTGGCGCCTGTCCTGGAGCGGCCCGATGGAGTTGACCGGCCCGAAGGGCGACGTCCTCGACCTGTCCGGCACGGCACGTCTCGCTCTCGACCCGGCCACGGCTCAGGACGTGCCGCGCCACCTGGACGGGCTCGGGATCGAGGTCGCCTCCCCCTCGCCGGGGCGCCCCACGGTACGGGTGCCCCGCGGCGCCCGCGGCGGGTTGGCGCCCGTGACGGTGGGCGGGCTGCCCCACGATGTCGTCGTCCTGCGCCACGGCATCGTCCTCGTCCGCCGCAAGGTCATGCTCAAGAGCGCCGGCTCGCGGCTCGCCGTCCTGCTCCAGACACCGGTCGAGGAGCTCGTCGCGCGCCACCGGCTCGTCGAGTTCGACGAGATCGCCCGCGTCGAGCTCCGCAAGGTCCGGCCTCTGCGCGCGCGGATCGTGCTGCGCGACGGCACGCGCCTGCGGCTGAACGTGGTCCGCGAGACGGTCCTGAGCCACGACGACGCCGATCTCGAGCTCGCGCAGCTGCTGGCGGCCTTCGTCCGCGAGGGCGAACCTGACGCCGTACCCGCCGGCTGACGTCCAGAGCGGCGCGCACCGGCATGAGAACGCCGTGGGCCCGCCGTCGAACACGACATGAGGGTCGTTGTCCCGTGGATAACGACCCTCATGTCGTGTTCGACTCGGTGGGGCCGGGGGCCGAGGCGGTCAGGACAGGGGCTGGCGGTCGGCCCAGGCCGTGAGCGTCGTGCGCGGGCCCGTGAAGAACGGGACCTCCTCGCGCACGTGGCGGCGGGCCTCCGTGGCGCGCAGCTCGCGCATGAGGTCGACGATCCGGTGCAGCTCGTCGGCCTCGAACGCGAGGATCCACTCGTAGTCGCCGAGCGCGAACGACGCGACCGTGTTGGCGCGCACGTCCGGGTAGTCCTTCGCCGCGAGGCCGTGGTCGCGCAGCATGGTGCGGCGCTCGGCGTCGGGCAGGAGGTACCAGTCGTAGGAGCGCACGAACGGGTACACGCTGAGGTAGTCGCGCGGCGCCTCCCCCGCGAGGAACGCAGGCACGTGGCCGCGGTTGAACTCGGCCGGGCGGTGCAGCGCCGCGTTCGACCACACCGGCTCCAGGTGCGCCCCGAGGCCGCTCGCGCGCAGGCGCTGGTAGGCGCCCTGGACGGACTCGATCGTCGGGCCGTGCCACCACACCATGAGGTCGGCGTCCGAGCGCAGGCCCGCGACGTCGTACCACCCGCGCACGACGAGGTCGCCGTCGGTCGCCGCCGGGTCGTCGCCGCCGCCGACCGCGGTCAGCGCGTCGGCCACGAGGCCTGCCCGCTCGTCGGCGTCGGCGGGCAGGGGCGCCGCCGTCGCGAAGACGGACCACATCGCGTAGCGGATGGTGGTGTTGATCTGCTCGTGGTCCGCGGGGACGCGCGCGGCGTCGTTCATCGGGGTTCCTCCCTGGTCGGTGCGGGATCTTCGCCGCGGTGGCTCAGCTGTGGATGTCGGTGCTGCACAGCGCGGGGACGCCGCTCGGCTCGCCGTCGCGACGCAGGCAGCAGCCCGGCGCGCACACCGACCGGAACGCCGGGAGGTCGCCGACGGTGGCCTCCTCGACGGCCTCGCCGCGCGCGAGGGCCGCGCGCTCGACGAGCAGGTCGACCAGCCCGCGCACGAACGGCTCGCGCGTGCCGACGGTCCCGGCACGGACCGCGGTCATCCCGAGCCCGGTCGCCGTCTCCATCGCCTCGGTGTCGAGGTCGTACGCGACCTCCATGTGGTCCGACACGAAGCCGATCGGCGAGAGCACGACGTCGCGGACGCCGTCCTGCGCGAGGGCCTCCAGGTGGTCGTTGACGTCGGGCTCGAGCCACGGCTGGCTCGGCGGCCCCGAGCGCGAGCAGTACGCGAGGTCCCACGCGACGTCGTGCCCGAGGCGCGCCGACACCTCGGCGGCGATCACGCGCGCGAGGTCGAGGTGCTGCTCCGAGTACGTCGCGTGCGAGACGCGCGACGCGGCCTCCATCGTGTCCGGGATGGAGTGCGTGACGAACACGAGGCGCGCGGCGGCGCCGTCGCCGCCCTTGGCCGCGAGCGCCGCGTAGCCGTCGAGGACGGCGTCGACGTTCGCCTGCGCGAAGCCGGGGTGGTTGAAGTAGGAGCGCACCTTGTCGAACTGCACGCCCGTCGAGCCGTCGGGGCCGAGCTGGCCGCGCCCGTCGAGCACGACCGCGAGGTCCTCGCGGTACTGGCGGCAGCCGGAGTACGACGAGTACGCGGACGTCACGAGCGCGACCGCGTTCTTCGCGCCCAGCGCCTCGAGCTCGTCGATCGCGTCGGTCGTGTACGGCTCCCAGTTGCGGTTGCCCCACACGACGGGCAGCTCGACGCCGCGGCGCGCGAGCTCGGCCTCGAGCGCGGCCTTGAGCGCGAGGTTCTGCTCGTTGATGGGGCTCTTGCCGCCGAAGCCGTAGTAGTGCTCGCCGACCTCCTCGAGGCGCGAGTCCGGGATGCCCTTGCCCGCGGTGACGTTGCGCAGGAACGGCACGACGTCCTCGGGCTTGTTGGGCCCGCCGAACGAGTAGAGCAGCAGGGCGTCGTAGGGGCGCAGGTCGGGGGTGGGACCGGGGTCGACGTCGCTCGTGGGGGCGCTGGCGGACGCAGCGGGCGCGGCGGCCCGGCCCGTGTCGGCAGCGACGTCCTGGGGGGAGAACGGGGGCATGCTCCCGATCATGGCACCTGCTCCGACCCCCGCCCGCCCGGAAGCGGACCGGAGGGACGTGACATTGACGGGACAGAGTGTCACCTCGTCCGGTCACCTCGCCCGGCCCCCTAGACTCGGCCTCGCTCGCTCCTCGGGCCGGGCACCGGGCACCGTCGCCCGCCGCGCAGGACCGCCCGAGCCGGACCACGTGGAGGTGGAGCGGTGCCGCTCCCGGAGATCACCGAGCGCGTGCCGCTCACCCTGCCCGACGGCCTGCTCGACCGCCGCTCGATCGGCTGGGCGCGCCAGCCGCTCGTCGACACGTCCGGCGTCGCGCGGGACGGCCGCCGCCATGCGGGCCGGAACAAGCGCTGGGAGTACTGGGGCGTCGTCACCCCGACGCACGTGCTCGCGCTGACGGTGTCCTCGCTCGACTACGCGGCGGTGCACGAGGTCTGGGCACTGGACCGGGAGTCCGGCCGCACGTGGGGCGCGGGCGCGACCGTCGTGCCCGCGCGCGGCGTCGAGCTGCCCGGCTCGCTCGGCGACGGTCCCGCCCGCGCACGGGCGAAGAACCTCGCGATCGACCTCGACGAGGTCGACGGCGGGACGCGCCTGCGGGCGCGGACCCGCGACGTCTCGTTCGACGTCGTCGCCGAGCTGCCGCCCGGGCACGAGCGGCTCGCCGTCGTCGTGCCGTGGAGCGACTCGCGCTTCCAGTACACGGTCAAGGACGTCGCCCGCCCGGCGCACGGCACGCTGTGGGTCGACGGCCGGACGGTCGACGTTCCCGCCGGGTCGTCGTGGGCCGTCCTCGACCACGGCCGCGGGCGCTGGCCGTACGACGTCCGGTGGAACTGGGGCGCGGGCTCGGGCGAGAGCCACGGGCGGGTCGTCGGGATCCAGGTGGGCGGACGGTGGACCGTCGGCACGGGGTCGACCGAGAACGCGGTCCTCGTCGACGGGCGGATCCAGCACCTCCCCGACGAGCTCGCGTGGGACTACGACCTCGCCCACCCGCACCGGCCGTGGCGGGTCACCGGCGGCGGGCTCGACGCGACGTTCGAGCCCTTCCACACGAAGGTCACGCGGACGCACCTCGGCGTCGTCTCGTCGTCGACCGACCAGTGCTTCGGCCACTGGTCCGGCACGTTCACGCCACCCGCCGCGGGGACCGACCGCGACGCCGCACCGGAGCCGGTGCGGTTCGACGGCCTCGTCGGCTGGGCCGAGGAGGTCCACAACCGCTGGTGACAACCCGCCGTCGGGCCCCGCTCCCCCGACGACCCTGCTCTCGGTCGAGAACGACTTCGGTGTCGTCATCCCTCGGACGACGACACCGAAGTCGTGTTCGGCAGCGGGCCGAAGGTCAGCCCTTGACCGCTCCGCCCAGGCCGGCGCCCTGGAGGAACATGCGCTGGAAGACGAGGAACAGGCCCACCGGGATGAGCGTCGAGATCGCGAGGGCCGCGAGGAACACGCCGAGGTCGGTCGACGCCTCGATGGACGGCAGGCGCACGGACAGCGGCTGGATCGCCGGGTCCTTGAGGACCAGCAGCGGCCAGAGGAAGTCCTTCCACGCCGCGATGACCGCGAAGACCGAGACCACGCCGATGATCGGCTTGGACATCGGCAGCACGATCGACCAGAACAGCCGGTACGGCCCGGCGCCGTCCATGCGGGCGGCCTCGAACACCTCGCGCGGGAGGCTGTCGAAGAACCGCTGGACCAGCAGCACGTTGAACGCGCTCGCACCCGCCGGGAGCCACACGGCCCAGAAGCTGTTGATGAGCGACCGGCCGAGCAGCGGCGGGTCGAGGATCGTCAGGTACAGCGGGACGAGCAGCACGATCGCGGGGACGAACATGGTCGACAGGACGAGCGCCTGGACGACCTTCCCGTACTTCGGCCGCAGGACGGACAGCGCGTAGCCGCCCGTCGTCGCGACGAGGATCTGCGACGCCCACGACCCGACCGCGAGCCAGATCGTGTTGAGGAAGTACCGGCTGACCTGGACGTCGTTCCACGCCTTGTCGAGGTTGTCCCACGCGATGCCGTTCGGGAAGATCGCCATCGGGGTGCGCAGGATGTCCTGGGTCGGCGTGACGGCGTACTTGGCGAGCAGCAGCATCGGGCCGAGCCCGGCGACCACGAGGATCACGAGCAGCAGCACGTGCGTGCTGCCCATCCCCCACCGGATCGACGGGCGGCGCCAGTCCGCCTCGGAGAGCGCGCCACGGTCCTCGACGCCGTCGAGCGCCTTGCGACGGCGGGCGCGCACCCTGCGGCGCTCGGACTCGCGCCGGGAGCGGCTCGCCTCGGCGGCGCGTCGGGCCGTGCCCGTGCCGTCCGTCGGGACCGCCGGCGTGCTGTCGGCCGTCGCCGCGGAGTCCTGCGAGACGACGCCGATCTCGCTCGGGTTGTCGGTGGGCGAGAGAGTCATGACGTGCTCCAGGACCGGGTGAGCCGGAAGTAGAGGATCGAGAAGACCGCGAGGACGGCCGCGAGCATGATCGACAGCGCGGTCGCCGCCCCGTAGTCGCCGCCGAGGCTGTTCTGGAAGGCGTAGCGGTAGATGAGCAGCAGGATCGTCAGGGTCGCGTTGTTCGGCCCGCCGCCCGTGAACAGGTAGGGCTCGAGGAACACCTGCGCGGTCCCGATGACCTGGAGGATCAGCGTGATGAACAGGACGCCGCGCAGGGCCGGGAGCGTGACGTGCCAGATCTTGCGCCACAGCCCCGCGCCGTCCACCTCGGAGGCGTCGTAGAGCTCGGGCGGCACGCTCGTCAGGGCGGCGAGGTAGATGATGATCGTCCCGCCCGCGCCGGCCCACGTGGCGGCGAGCACCAGCGACGGCATGGCCGTCGAGGCGTCCTGGAGCCACGGGTACGGGCCGAGGCCGACCCAGCCGAGGATCGTGTTGAACACGCCCGTCGGGCTGCCGTTGTAGAAGAACTTCCACAGCAGCACGGCGACGACCGGCGGCACGACGACCGGCAGGTAGGCGAGCGCGGAGTACAGCCCGCGCGCCCGGCGGACCTCGCGCATGAGGACGGCCGCGATCAGCGGGATCGGGTACCCGAACAGGAGCGCGAGGAACGCGAAGTACAGCGTGTTCTTCACGGCCTTCCACAGGAGCGGGTCGTTCAGCACCTGACGGAAGTTGTCGAGCCCGACGAACGTCGGGTCGCTCACGAGGTTCGTCTCCTGGAAGCTCATGATCACCGCGCGCACGATGGGGAACCACGAGAAGACGCCGAAGATCAGGATGAGCGGCAGCAGGAACACGAGGTTGCTCAGGCCGCCGCCACGGAACCACGTCACGGGGCTGCGGCGTCGGCCGTCGCGGTCGGCCCGCGCGTGGGAGGCGGGTCCCCGTCGCGGCGGGGCGGTGGTGGCGGTCACGGGCGAACGTCCTTCGGTGCGGTGGGGAGGTGCCCGACGACGCGAGGTGCGTCGCGCCGTCGGGCACCGGCGGGGTTCGGGTCGGCCGGCAGGGGGCGCTGCCGGCCGACCCGGGTCTGCGGGTCGCGCGGCCCGTACGGACCGCGCGACCGCGGGGCGTCAGCCCTGGTCGAGCAGGGCCTGCGCCTCGGTGTTCGCCTGCTCCAGCAGCGCGTCCACGTCGGCGTTCTCGTCCGTCAGGACGGCCTGGACGACCGGGTCGAGCAGCGCGTAGATCTCCTGCGTCTTCTGCGACGGCTCACCGACGAGCGGCAGGTCGAACATCGTGTCCGTGTAGCTCGTCATCTGGTCGAGCGGGACGTTGATGTAGTCCTTGATCCACTCCTGGTTCTGCTCGTACTGCTCCTGGGAGAACATCGGCAGGACCGGGGTGCCCACGGGCTGGTCGTTCGCGACGAGCGTCTCGGCGTCGGCGACCGCGCGCTTCTCGTCGACGAGCTTGGCGAGGTAGAAGAAGTCGATCCACTTGATCGCGGCCTCCTTCTTGGACTCGTCCACGTTGGCCGGCATCGCGGCGAGCGTGCCGCCCGTGAGGACGCCCGCGTCGTCGCCCTCGAGCGGGAGCGCCGCGAGGCCGTAGGTGGCGGGGTCGACCGCGTTCGTCTGGACGAGCGACGTGAAGACGTCGGAGCCCGACGTGTACATCGCGACCTGGCCGGCGGCGAACGCCTGGTTCATCGTGCCCCAGTCGAGGAGGAAGTTGCTCCCGAGGGAGTTGTCCTCCCAGCGCATGGCCTTGAGCCACTCGAGCGCTTCCTTGGTGCCGTCGTTGGTGAGCGTGGAGGTGGCGGTCCCGTCCTCCGCGACCTCCTGCGTGCGGCCACCGCGCGCGAACGTGTTGACCGTGAGCTGCCAGCCGCCCGTGTTGTTCTGCGACATCTGCATGTAGCCCGCGACGCCGGGGTTGGCGTCCGCGATCTTCTTCGCGTCCTCGCGGACCTCGTCCCACGTGGTCGGCGGCTGGTCGGGGTCGAGCCCGGCCGACTCGAAGAGCGCGCGGTTGTAGTGCAGGCCCACGCCGTAGACGTTCTTCGCGGGGATCGCGTAGACGTGGCCGTCGGCGCCCGTCCCGGCCTCGATGATCGCCGGGTTGAACTTGTCGGCGTAGGGCAGGGTGCGGAACTGCTCGTCGAGGTCGGCGAGCTGGCCGTTCTCGACGAGCGTCTTCGCGTCGGTGAACGGGATCTCGAAGACGTCGGGCAGCGTGCCGCCGGCGAGCTGGGGGGCGAACGTCGTCGCCTTCCACTCGTACTCCTCCGGCACGATGTCGATGTCCGGGTTCGCGGCCTCGAACTCCTCGACCTGCGCGTTGAAGGCGTCGATCGCCTCCTGCTCGGAGCCCGGGAGGAGGGAGACCACCTTGAGGGTGACCTTCCCGTCGCCGTCCGAGCCGCTGCTCTCGTCGTCGCTGCCCGAGCCGCCGCTCGAGCACGCGGCGAGCGTGCTGATCGCGAGCGCCCCCGCGAGGGTGAAGGCGATCGCCTGACGTGTGGACTTCATCGTCACTCCTGTGTTCCGGTGGTGCTGGTTGGGTGTGCTGGGTGGGTGCTGGGTGTCCGGGCCGACCGGCTCGCGGCCCGGGGACTGGTGGCGGTCAGGCCGCGTGCCGGCCCGTGCGCGGTGTCATGCGCGCAGCCAGACCGCGGTGTCGGGGGCGAGGCGCGTCGGTGGCTCCGACACGTCCGCCCCGTGCGAGGTGCCGCTGTGGAGGAGGACCTCGGCGTCCGCGGGCAGCGGCACGTCCTCGGCCCCGAGGTTGACGACGCACGTGACCGCGCGGTCGTCGTCGCCGCGGGTGTCCTCGCGGACGAACGCGAGCACGTCGTCGCCGAGCGCGACCCCTCCCAGGGAGTCGAGCCAGCGGAACGCCTCGCCGTGCAGCGCGGGCTCGGCGCGCCGCGTCGCGAGGACGCGGCGGTAGAGCGTGAGCATCGACGTCTCGTCGTCGGCCTGCGCCTCGACCGAGAGCTCCCCCCAGCCCGCGGGCTGGGGCAGCCAGGGCCGCGCGCCGCCGTCGGGCCCGAACCCGTTGCTCGTGCCGCCGCGCGTCCACGGGAGCGGGACGCGGCAGCCGTCGCGGCCGGGGTCGACGCCGTCGGAGCGGAAGTGCATGGGGTCCTGGATCGCGTCGAGCGGCAGGTCCTCGACCTCGGGAAGCCCGAGCTCGTCCCCCTGGTAGAGGTAGAGCGAGCCGGGCAGCGCGGCGGAGAGCAGCGCGGCGGCGCGGGCCCGACGGCGCCCGGTCTCCAGGTCCGTCGGCGTGCCGAAGCGCTTGGTCGCGAACGCGAACGAGCTGTCCTCGCGGCCGTACCGCGTCACCGGGCGCGTGACGTCGTGGTTCGAGAGCACCCACGTCGCGGGCGCCGCGACCGGGGCGTGCGCGTCGAGCGTCGTCTGCACGGACTCGCGCAGCGCCTTCGCGTCCCACGGGCGCGCCATGAAGTCGAAGTTGAACGCCGTGTGCATCTCGTCCGGGCGCAGGTACTGGGCGAACCGGGCGCGGTCCGCGAGCCACACCTCGCCCACGAGCACGCGGGGCTCCTCGTAGGAGTCCGCGACGGCGCGCCAGCCGCGGTAGATGTCGTGCAGCTCGTCGCGGTCGACGTGCGGGTGCTCGCCCGGGCCGGGGTGGGCCGGGACCTCGGGCAGCGCCGGGTCCTTGACGAGCTGGGCCGCCGAGTCGATGCGGATGCCCGCGGCGCCGCGGTCGAACCAGAACCGCAGGATGTCCTCGTGCTCGCGGCGCACGTCGGGGTGGTTCCAGTTGAGGTCCGGCTGCTCGGGCGCGAACACGTGCAGGTACCACTCGCCGGGCGTGCCGTCGGGGTTCGTCGTGCGCGTCCACGTGCTGCCCTGGAACTCCGAGACCCAGCGCGTCGGGATCTGGGAGCCGTCCTCACCCTTGCCCGGGTGGAACCAGAAGCGCTCGCGCTCGGGCGACCCGGGGCCGGCGGCGAGGGCGGCCTTGAACCACTCGTGCTCGGACGAGACGTGGTTGGGGACGACGTCGATGATCGTGCGGATGCCGAGCTCGCGCGCCTCCGCGATGAGCTGCTCCGCCTCGGCGAGCGAGCCGAACTGGGGGTCGATCGCGCGGTAGTCCGCGACGTCGTAGCCGCCGTCGGCGAGCGGCGACACGTACCAGGGGGTGAACCAGATCGCGTCGACGCCGAGGTCGCGCAGGTAGGTGAGGTGCTGGCGGACGCCCGCGAGGTCGCCCGTGCCGTCGCCGTTCCCGTCCGCAAAGCTGCGCACGTACACCTGGTAGATCACGGCGCTGCGCCACCAGTCGGGCGACGCCGCCCCCGGCTCCCGCACCGCCTGCGCGAGGGTCGCGTCGGGGGTGGGTTCGCCGTCGGCGACTCGGGGGTGATCGTTGCTCACCGCGTCCTCTTCCGTGAGTTCGTGGGCTGCACGTCCGTGGGTCCGTGCCTTCGCCAGCTGCTGCGCACTGCGTCGTTCCGACCGGGTGGGTCCCCGGGACGGCCGTCGTGCACCGGGTGCCCGACCGCGCCGTCGTGGACGACTGTAACTAGACGACAGGATACGCGCAAGAACCCGACAGTGCCGTTATCGAAACGCTATCTCTCGACGTCGAGAGACCTACGCCCGCTTGCGAAGCCCTCCTCGCGGGAGCCCGCCCGCGCCGACGACGCGTCCCGCCGGCGCCGAACCCGGGCTCTCTCCCCACGCACGAGCACGGGTCAGGAGAGATCCCGGGTTCGACGTCGACGCGAGGGCACGACGACGAGGGCCCCGGGCCGGCGCGCGAGCGGCCGGGCCGAGGCCCTGGAGGGGTGGGGTGCAGGCTAGGAGGAGGTGGCCTCGCGGCCGGCGGCGTGCGCGGCGGCGGTCGAGCCGCGCACGACGAGCTCGGGCTCGAACAGGAGCTCGTCGCGCGAGACGTCGGCGCCGGCGATCATGCTCGCGAGCAGGTCGACGGCGGCCCGGCCCATCGGCTCGATGGGCTGGCGGACCGTCGTCAGCGCCGGGTCGGTGGAGTTCATGAGGTTCGAGTCGTCGTAGCCGACGACGGAGACGTCGCTCGGCACGTCGAGGCCGGCACGCCGCACCGCGCGGACGGCGCCCAGGGCGAGCGGGTCGCTCGCGCAGACGATCGCCGTCGCGCCGGCCTCGAGCAGCCGGTTCGCCGCGGCCTGCCCGCTCTCGAGCGAGTACTGGCTGTGCACGACGAGCGCCGGGTCGAGCACGTGGCCCTGCCGCTCGGCGAACGCCTGCGCCGCGGCGAGCTTGCGCTCGGACGGCACGTGGTCCGCCGGCCCGAGCAGCAGGCCGACCTTCTCGTGGCCGAGCGAGAGCACGTGGCCGAGCGCCTGGTTCATCGCGACGAGGTCGTCGCACGAGACGCGCGGGAAGTCGAGGTCCTCGATCGAGGCGTTCATGAGCACCACCGGCAGGCCGAGCTTCTCGAGGCGGCGGAAGTGCGCGTGGTCGGCCAGGCGCTCGGCGTAGAAGCCGCCCGCGAAGATCACGCCCGACACGTGCTGCCCCAGGAGCAGGTCGATGTACTCGGCCTCCGTCACGCCGCCCGCGGTCCGCGTGCACAGCACCGGGGTGAAGCCCTGCTGCGCGAGCGCGCCGCCGATGACCTCGGCGAACGCCGGGAAGATCGGGTTGACGAGCTCGGGGAGCACGAGCCCGACGAGGCGCCCGCGCTCGCCGCGCAGCTTGGTCGGCCGCTCGTAGCCGAGCACGTCGAGCGCGGTGAGCACCGCGTCGCGCGTCGCCTGCGACACGCCGGGCTTCCCGTTGAGCACGCGGCTCACCGTGGCCTCGCTGACACCGACCTTGGTGGCGACCTCCGCCAGACGTCTCGACATGCCGTCGACTATACGCGCCATTGCAAGCCGCTTGCGTGATTCCGGCCCACCCGAACGCACGCTTGCGTCAAGACGGTTCGCGCGGCTCCGCGCCGCCCCCCGCCTCTGCCGAACACGACATGACGGTCGTTCTGGCGCTCATACCGACCGCCATGTCGTGCTCGGCGCGGGGTCGGGGCGTGGTCGGGGCGTGGTCGGGGCCGGACGGGGGTGGGGGCGGCGCGGGTGGGGGGGTGGGGGGTGGGGAGTCAACGGGGGTTGCGGCTAGGCTCGTTCGGTGTCCTTTCAAAAGGTGCCCGCGCCACGCCCCGAGCCCATCACGGACCCCTTCGGGATCCTCCCTGCTCCGGTGGCGCTGACGCCCGGCGCAGGGACGACGGCGATCCTCGACGGGACGCGGGTCGTCGCGGACCCGGCGCTGCGCGCCGCCGCCCGCTGGTGGCGCCGTACGACCGAGGACGCCTTCGGCCTCGATCTCGTGCCGGCCGGTCCCTCGACCCCTCTCCCCGTCGGGCCCCCGACCCCGCTCCCGGTCGACCGCACGGCACCGGCGCCCTCCGACGCCCCTCCCGTGGTGAGGTTCGGGCTCGACGGCGACCTGCCGCCGTCGGGCTACCGCCTCACGGTCGACGCCGCCGGGGTCCGCGTGGACGCCGGCGACCTCGACGGCGCCCACGCCGCCGCGCAGACGCTCCGCCAGCTCGCCGGCCCGGGCGCGTTCCGCCGCGCCCCGGCCGACGCCGCGGCCACGCCGACGCTCGCCCTCCCGCACGTCACGATCGCCGACCACCCCCGGTTCCCCTGGCGCGGCGTGCTGCTCGACGTCGCGCGCCACTTCCTGCCCAAGGCCGACGTCCTGCGGTTCGTCGACCTCGCCGCCGCGCACCGGCTCAACGTGCTGCAGCTCCACCTCACCGACGACCAGGGCTGGCGCATGGAGATCGCGCGCTACCCCCGGCTCACCGAGGTCGGGGCGTGGCGCAGCGAGTCGGGCGTCGGCACGTGGCGCGCCGGTGTCTTCGACGGCCGCCCGCACGGCGGCTTCTACACGCAGGACGACCTGCGCGAGATCGTCGCGTACGCGCGCGAGCGCGGCGTGACCGTCGTGCCGGAGATCGACGCCCCGGGTCACGTCGAGGCCGCCGTGGCGGCGTACCCCGAGCTCGGCACGCGCAAGCAGCCGCACGAGGTCCGCACCACGTGGGGGGTGAGCACGGAGGTGCTCGACCCGTCCGAGGAGTCGCTGACGTTCTTCCGGCACGTGCTCGACGAGGTGCTCGAGGTGTTCGACGCCCCGTTCGTCGCGATCGGCGGCGACGAGGTGCCGACGACGCTGTGGCGCGAGAACCCCACGATCGTGGCGCGCGCCGAGGCGCTCGGCCTCGACGACGTCGGCGGGCTGCACGGCTGGTTCCTCGCACGGCTCGCGGAGCACGTCGCGTCGCGCGGGCGCCGCGCGGTCGTGTGGGACGAGGCGTTCGGCCCCGCGCTCCCGCGCGACGTGGTCGTGACGTCGTGGCGCGGCTGGGCGGTCGGGGCGGACGCGCTCGCCGCCGGCCACGACGTCGTCATGGCCCCGGAGCAGGTCGTCTACCTCGACCACCGCGGCGGCGACACCCCGGACGAGCCGGTGCCCGTCGGCTTCCTCACGACCCTCGACGACGTGTACGCGTTCGAGCCGCTGCCGTCGGAGCTCGCCGGCTCGCGAGCGGACTCGGAGCCCCACGCGAGCAGCGACCGGCCGGGCGTCCTGCTCGGCGGCCAGGCCGAGCTCTGGTCCGAGCACCTCGACTCCGCCCGCCGGGTCGACTACGCCGCGTTCCCGCGCCTCGCGGCGTTCGCGGAGGTCATGTGGTCACCCGAGGCCGACCGGTCCCCCGGCTCGCCCGCGTCGCGCGCGTTCCGCGAGCGACTGGTGACGCATCACCTGCCGCGCCTCGACGCGGCCGGCGTGGAGTACCGCCCGCTCGACGGGCCGCACCCGTGGCAGACTCGCCCGGGCGTCGCGGGTTGGCCGCGCGACCGCGCGGCCGAGCTCGCCGCGGGCGGCCTGCGCGGTGTGGGCGGCTGGGTCGAGGGCCGCGACGAGGACGAGGGAGGCCCCGCGTGAGCGCGCTCGTGGTCCGTGGCGCCCGGCTGGTCGGGCCCGACGGCGGTGCCTCCTCCCCGGTGGACGTGACGGTCCGTGGGGGCCGGGTCGAGAGCGTCGGCCCCGCGGCCGGGGCGCGGGCGCTGCCCGAGGATGTGGTGGTGCTCGACGCGGGCGGGCGGCTGGTGCTGCCGGGGTTCGTGGACGCGCACGTGCACGGCGAGGCCGCGGTCCTGGACGAGGACGT